>JAPFDH010000044.1 GCA_026169045.1 Lachnospiraceae bacterium
AAGCCCTCCCAGCTTCAAAAGAAGCCCTCTATCTTGCAGACCATGCGGGAACAGGGCGAAAAAGTCCAGACGGAGCCGGAAAAGAAAGCTCCGTCCGGCAGGGATGCCGAGCGGTAAGCCTCGGGCCACATTGGCCCGAGGTTTTCTGTTGCCCCGGAGTGTACGGGGGCCTCCCGTCTATCGGGAGCCCTGACGGAAAGGAGGTTTTATGCAGGAAGAAGTAAACCAAAAAACAGTTGCCCTTTCGATCAAGACGGCAAAGCTGACGGGAAAAGTGCTGGCCGCCGCTCTTGGCAAGGTGGTTCGGGCGCTGCAAAAACACCACCGGAAGGCGCTGACCCCGCAGGGCCGCCAGAGCGTGAAGAAGCTGATGAACCACTACGGCGGCAAAAACGCCATGCAGTATGTGGGTGCGCCGAAGGATTTTGACCGGATAGCGAAGGAGTTCCATGTGGACTACGCTTTCCATAAAGTGAGCCCCGGCCATTACCTGCTGTTTTTCAAAGCCAATCAGGCGGACGCCATCACGGCGGCCTTCCAGAAATACAGTACAAAGGTGCTGAACAAAGACCAAGACAAGACTTCTATCCTCGGCCAGCTCCGCAAACTCACGGAGCAGATCAGGACGAAGCCGAAGGAGAAGCAGCGGACCAGAGAGGCGGTGAAGGACGGGCGTTGAGTGACAAGATCAGAAAATATGTGCTCCCCAACCTGCCGTACCTCTTTGTGTTCTGGTTTTTCTCCAAAATCGGGACGGCCTACCGTATCGCGCCCGGCGCAGACTTCGGGACAAAGCTCATGGGGATGCTCGACACCTTCCCCAAAGCCTTTGAAACCTACTGGCCGGGACTAGGTGGCATTGACCTGCTGGTGGGCCTCGCCGGTGCGGCTGGGGTGTATCTGCTGATACAGTCCAAAATCAAGCAGGCAAAGAAATTCCGGCGGGATGCGGAGTACGGCACCGCCCGCTGGGGAACAAAGGAGGATATAAAGCCGTTTGTAGACCCCAAATTTCAGAACAATGTTATTCTCACCGGGACGGAGTTTCTTACCATGAACACCCGCCCGAAGATACCCGCCAACGCCCGCAACTTAAACGCCTGCGTCATCGGCTCGTCCGGCTCGGGCAAGACAAGGTTCTGGCTGACCCCGCAGCTCCTTCAAGCCCATTCCTCGTATGTGGTGGTGGACCCGAAGGGCGGCACCCTCGACCAATGCGGGCGGTTCCTGCAACGGGAGAAATATAAGGTGCGGGTGTTCAATAGTATCGACTTCTCCAAATCCATGCACTACAATCCGCTGGCCTACATCAAAACGGAAAGCGACGTGCTGAAATTCGTCACCGCCCTGATCGCCAACACCAAAGGCGACGGCAAGGAGGGCGACGAGTTCTGGACCAAAGCCGAAACCCTTTTGTACTGCGCCCTTGTGGCCTACATCGTATTTGAGGGGCCGGAGGAAGAACGCAATATGAATACGCTGGTGGAAATGATAAACAGCATGGAAGTCCGGGAGGATGACGAAACCTTCAAAAACGCGGTGGACTATATGTTTGACGGGCTGGAGCGCCGGAGTCCCCAGCACTTTGCCGTGAGGCAGTATAAGAAGTACAAACTGGCAAGCGGTGTAGTAAGTTTGAAGAGACTTCTTAATCAATTAATTTTAAAGAGTTGGAGCTCCAAAATGATTAAAAAGTCTCTTGAGGCTTATTTTTTTACCTTAAAGAACAAAATTGTATTTTGTAAAAATTCAAAATATGTC
>JAPFDH010000028.1 GCA_026169045.1 Lachnospiraceae bacterium
ATTATACCGTATTTTTTAAGGCATAGCGACTGTTATGTCTGTTTTTCATGTCCATTTTTCACTTTTCAGATAATATTTACTTTTCAAAGATCAATGCCAGTGTCCGCTGGTTATAATCGCTCAGGATTCCGAGAGATTATGTAAATTTAGAAATTAACCTAAAAACACGAAAATTTATTCAATATAATCATATTGCATCATAAAAAGGAAAGAATGTCAAGCAATTTATAAGAAAACAGAAAAAGTAAAAAAAGTATTGACAATGAGAAAGGAATCATTCATAATAGATAAGAACATTTCAAAATGGAGACGTATCGAAGTGGCCGTAACGAGACTGATTCGAAATCAGTTGAACCTTTTTGGTTCCGTGGGTTCGAATCCCACCGTCTCCGCTCTAAAAGTCCAGTGATTACTGGGCTTTTTTCTTTTTACAGAAATTAATATTTTTTGTAAAAACAATAACCTTTTTGTAAAAAAGCCCATACATAGTAATGAAGGGGAATTTTTCAGAAAGGAGAATGAAAGAATGAAATTACTTTTGATTGCTGGACATGGTGGGAATCCATTTGATCCTGGGGCGACTGGAAACGGCGTTCGAGAGGCGGATTTAACAAGGGATTTTGCCAATCATTTGGTATTGGTTTGCCGAGAGTTTGGGATAGATATAGATTTATACGATACAACGAAAAATATGGTTCAGACATATAAAAACGGAGGCTCTTTTCCATTTCAAAATTATGAGTTGTGTTTGGAAATTCATTTTAATGCATCCGCATCGGCGGCTACAGGAAAAGATGGGGTAGTTAAGGGAACGATGTTTTATATTCATGAGTCGGCAGCGGAAAAAACAAGAAAATTGGGAAAGAAAATATTATGCGATTTGATTGAACTGGGCAGTGTTCAGGCATGGGACGGTTTGGTTTTGACGAATGTTCAGTATAAAGGGGGACTGCTCGTACAAAATCGTTGCTGTTCTGCCGGATGCGAACATCTTTTGATGGAAATTTGTTTCATAACCGATGCAGATGATCTGGAATGGTATCAGAAAAATAGAGATTTGATTGTAAATAAGGTGGCATGTGATTTGGCTTCTTATGCTGGAATTACAGTGCCGGATAACAGTCAAAAAGCTATCTATACAGGTATGGTATGTAATGTGCCAGTGAATGACTGCTTGAATGTAAGAACATTACCGCAAAACAATGCTCCGATTTTATCTTCCTGGGGAAGCCTATCCAATGGTAATATTGTAGATGTATTGGAAGATGGAGAATGGAAAAAAATCCGAATTGCAGGAAAATATATCGGATATGTATATGGAAAGTATATTGCCAATGTATCTTCGGGACAATATTTGGCAAAAGTAGTGAATGTACCAAAAGAGGATAAACTTAATGTCCGTATATATCCCAGAGATGATGCCGATATTCTTAAAGATTGGCCGTATTTGTCCAATGGAAATGTAGTAGAGGTTTTAGGTGAAGTGGGAAACGGATGGGATTACATTAGGATTGGCGGAACGTCACAAGGATATGTGTATGGGAAAACATATTTGCAAAAAATATGATTTTTGGGGTGGTCTGTTTCAGCCCCCCCATTTGTTTAAAAAGATTACATTTTTTGAGTTGTGATTTATCTTCAGTTAAGGTATAATGGACACGCATACCATAAAGTAAGGGAACGGGCGATGATAAAGCGTGGTCATCCAATAGCTTTCCTATGGTATAGTGAATCTGGGGCTAACCGGGTATTTTCAAGAAAGGGAATGTGCAAAGGCACAAAAATAGGAATGAAATATGAAACAAAAAAGTAGTGTAAAACGTGAGAGCAGAATCAAAATTAATATTGTAGAAAAACCGCTTCATCTTTGGGATTATCTGATTTTTCTTGTTATTGCTTTGGGGTGTTTTTTTGTTTTTCAACATACAGACCTGGTTCATACCACAGGATGTTCCTATGGTTATTTGAATGGTCATATATTGGATTTTTATGATTATTGTGCAGAATTTGATATTCACCCCAGTTATTTACCCAGCACGTACATTTTGTTTGCGATATGGAATATCCCCATGAAATTATTGGGAGTGATTCAGGTTCCTGATTTAGAGATTCCGTATGTGGCACTAATGTGGTCTAAAGTACTCCCATGTCTTTTTTATTTGGCATCCGGTTTTTTGGTGTATAAAATTAGTATGCTTATTGGCATGGAAAGCAGAAAATCCAAAGTGTGTGCATTTGCATTTCTGACAATGCCATTAGGGGTTTTTATTCAATTTATATTTGGCCAGTATGATGCATTTATGATGTTTTGCGTATTGCTGGGTGTATATTATTTCCTAAAGAATCGATTAGTTTGGTTTGTTTTCTGGTTTGGATGGGCGATTACATTCAAATATACAGCATTGATTTTCTTCCTGCCGCTTTTACTTTTGCGTTGGAAAAATATTTGGAAAATTATTGTGTCGGGAATCGGTGTAATGGCTCCTACTCTTTTGGAATTTGCCCTTTATTTGAATAGCCCGACATTCCGTGGATATGCCTTCGGTATTGGAACGCAAGGGGATACCCCGACCAACTATATTTTTAATGCAGGAATTGATACCGGATATTATTGGAGCGCATTCCATTATGAAGTGAGTCTGGTGATCCTGGTATTTGGTGTTATCTGCGGATTGGCTTATTTTACAACGCCTCGCTCAGAAAAGGAAATGATAAAATGGACCTTCTTTCTGGAATGTCTGGTAGTATTTAATATTTTTGGCCTTTCCAAATGGCATCCGCAGTGGCTGTTATTGGCAGTTCCTTTCTGGGTAATCAGTGCATTTATTAATAAAAATACTAAAATATTAATGATCATTGACATTATATTTATGGCGGTATATGTGGTGTTTGTGGTACAAATGTTCCCGAACAATGTGGATCAGGATATTTTAAACCAGGGTATTCTGGCGTCTACGTTCTCCAATGGTGTTGTTGGAAATGAAATGATGATGAAAGATACCATTGGAATAATAGGACCACAGATTCCGTTATCATTGATTTCTGCTATTATGTTGGTATATGGATTGTTTAAGCATCCCAAATACTGTTTGGAAAATTTCAATGAGCCTACGGATCATTGCATGGGATGGATCAGAACCCGTCTGATTGTGGGAATATTATTTTTTGTCGCTCCGGCGATGTTGTCTTTATGGGCAAAATATAATCCGCCATATGCGACATATGACACCATGGAACCGGCTCATGCAATGGAAGGTGTGAATTTAGACGTAAATAATAATGAAGTAACTCAGGTTATATATTCGGAAGGAACGGAAATTAATAAAATTCAGTTTAAACCGGCGGTATATAATACAATTTGCCAGGCAAATGTAATTGTATCGATAAAGAAGGCTGGCAGTGATGAGATTTTATTCCAGACAGTGTTAGATGCAGCAGAATGGTATGACTGGGAGGTTGTGACAATAAAGACAGGAAGTGTTCCAGTAGAAAATGGGGAATATTATGAGGTTGTGTTCCGTATGGAGCCTAAAGTGGGATATGCACCTAACTTACTTTTAAGTGCTGTTTATGCAGAGGAAACGGATGAAAATGGTAACAAGATCCCTGAAGAAAAATGGAGTGTAACAGGGGATACAGAGGAAATGGCATATATCGGAGACGAACGTCAGAAATTCGCATTGGATCTGATTGTATATCAGCAATAAGGACAGAAAAGGAGATGATGCAAAAAAATGCATGGCATCTCCTTTTTTGCTTATAGAATATTTTTGTCAGGAATAAAAATTATTGTATACAAAATCATTGACTTTCCTATGTTAAATTATTAAAATAAAACGATATGGGAAAAACATGGTATGTGTCATGGGTGTACCATAATAAATGTAACAGTTCAGCCCGCGCCATTCGTAAAACCGCACTGCGTGCTTATTGTGGCTGTCGCCACTGTTTTACTCATTTACAGGCGCTCAGCTCATAGGTCTGATCGGTTTCCGTTACAGCCCTATGGCTGAACTGTTACTAATAAATTGATTGGCGTGCGTATCCGATAGGACGTATCGTGGGGGGATTACTATTATTACGGAATGGAGGAAAATTAAGGTGAAGATTCGGGAAATTTTGAAACAGGATAAAGTAACTCTTTCATTTGAGGTGTTTCCGCCAAAAACAAGCGATGCGTTTGCTTCTGTTGAAAAGGCAACGGCAGAAATCGCACAATTGAAGCCGGATTTTATGAGTGTTACATATGGAGCAGGTGGAGGGACAAGTGCTCATACCGTTCATATTGCATCCAATGTGCTTCATAATTATGGTGTGACGCCATTGGCTCATTTAACATGTGTCTCTTCAACAAGAGAACATGTACATACTGTTTTGGAGGAATTAAAAGAAAACAATATTGAGAATATATTAGCCCTTCGTGGTGATATTCCGGCAGGGGGGATAGATCAGAACGCGATTGAATATCATCATGCTGCTGACCTTATTTATGATATAAAAAAACAGGGAGATTTTTGTATTGGTGGGGCATGTTATCCGGAAGGACATACAGAATCTTCCAATAAAGAAGAAGATATCAAATATTTGAAAGAAAAAGTGGATGCAGGATGCGAATTTTTGACGACTCAAATGTTTTTTGATAATAACATTTTATATAATTTTCTCTATAGAATCCGGGAAAAGGGAATAGTTGTTCCGGTGATTGCCGGAATCATGCCTGTGACAAATGGAAAGCAAATGTCCAGGATCTGTCAGCTTTCAGGAACATATCTTCCTTCCAGATTTAAAGCTATTGTGGACCATTTTGGCGATAATCCTAAGGCGATGAAGCAGGCAGGCATTGCATATGCCACGGAACAGATTATTGATCTTGTGGCAAATGGAATCCGTCATATTCATGTGTATTCTATGAATAAGCCGGAAGTGGCAGCCGGAATTCAAGAAAATTTATCGGAGATTATAAAATAGTACCTGTATGACAAAAAAACGGAACAAGAATGGAAAAGAAGATGTATTGGTCGATTAATCGAAGGGAAGTTAGAAGATATTTAGGTTATGGAAACAAAGACGCCGATGAAATGGTAAATCGTTTGATCGAAGATAGTATTTGCCAATTGGAGGAAGTCGTATATCCGAAAGCTACATACCAGGTTTATCCGCTAAAGTGTGGTAACGATCATTGGTTGGATTTAACGGCTTTTTCTGTACAGAGTAAGAATTTAACCCGTAATTTATCGGGATGTGAGGAAGTGATTTTATTTGCTGCCACCTTGGGAATCCAAGCGGATCAATTGATTGGAAAGATTTCCAGAAAAAGTATGAGTCAGGCAGTAGTGATGCAGGCAGTAGCAGCAGCAATGATTGAAGCTTATTGTGACAGTTGGCAGGATAAATTACAGGAAATTTTTAGAGAAAAGGGAAAGTATTTAAGACCCAGGTTTAGTCCGGGGTATGGAGATTTTCCGTTGAAATTTCAGGAGCCATTTCTTCAGGCACTGAACTGTCCAAAAAAGATAGGACTCACAATGACGGATACGCTGCTTTTGGTTCCGTCCAAATCAGTGACAGCTGTTATTGGAATCAGCAAAACGGATGATAAGTGTCATAAAAAAGGCTGTGAAGAATGTCAAAAAAAAGATTGTTTCTTTCGAAGGGACAGTTAACGCTAAGAAGACGTGATATTTTTGGAAAGGGGATTGGTGCTATATGAAAACATGGAAAGAACGACTGGGAAAAGAATGGCTCTTTTGGGATGGAGGAATGGGTACAATTCTTCAGGAAAAAGGACTGAAAGCAGGAGAACTGCCGGAAACATGGAATATTAACCATGCAGATATCATCCGATCTCTTCATAAACGTTATCTGGAAGCAGGAGCAGATATTATAAATACCAATACCTTTGGGGCAAATCGGCTGAAATATAAAGAAAACGGACCCTATTCTCTGAAGAGTATCATCGAATCCGGAATTTCACTGGCAAAACAGGCAAGGGAAGAGACTGGGCGAAGCGATGCATTTATTGCTTTAGATATCGGACCCACTGGAAAACTGTTAAAACCCATGGGTGATATGGAGTTTGAAGATGCTTATGAAATATTCAAAGAAATTATTATAATTGGAAAAGAAGCCGGTGCAGATCTTGTTCTGATTGAAACAATGAGCGATACGTATGAGATGAAAGCGGCTGTGCTGGCGGCAAAGGAAAACAGCGATCTTCCCGTGGTAGCTACCATGATATTTGGAGAGAACAAGAAATTGCTTACCGGTGCAGATCCGGCAGCTGTAGTGGCTCTTTTGGAAGGACTTTCCGTGGATGCATTGGGAATCAACTGTGGGCTTGGGCCGGTTCAAATGAAAGAAATTGTGGGAGAATTGCTTGAATACGCATCCATTCCGGTTGTGGTCAATCCAAATGCGGGTCTCCCAAGAAGAGAAGGTGAGAAAACGGTTTTTGATGTTGCGCCGGAAGAATTTGCCCAGGTAATGGGAGAAATAGCTGGAATGGGTGTCTCTGTACTGGGTGGATGTTGTGGTACGACGCCTGCTCATATTCAAAAATTGCGTAAAGTATGTCAGGACAAACCATTTATTCCTGTAAAAAAGAAGAATATAACTATGGTTTCTTCCTATTCTCATGCAGTCAGGATTGGAAAAGAACCGGTTATTATTGGGGAAAGAATTAATCCGACCGGTAAGAAGAAATTAAAAGAAGCACTTCGTACCAATGATATTGATTATATTTTGAATGAAGGCTTTGTTCAGGAAGAAAAGGGAGCTCATATTTTAGATGTCAATGTGGGACTGCCGGAGATTGATGAACCTGTTATGATGAAAAACGTGATTACGGAACTTCAGGCTGTTTTGGATCTCCCCCTTCAGATCGATACATCAAATGTGGAAGCCATGGAACGGGCTATGCGGTGTTATAATGGGAAACCTATGATAAATTCAGTGAATGGGAAAAAAGAAGTAATGGATGCTGTTTTTCCGTTGGTAAAAAAATATGGAGGAGTAGTGGTCGGCTTAGCGCTGGATGAACATGGTATACCGGAAACCGCAGAAGGAAGAATCAAAATAGCTGAAAAAATCTATGCAGAAGCAGAAAAATACGGAATTGAAAGAAAAGATATTGTAATTGATGCATTGGCGATGACCATAAGTTCTGATCATACATCTGCAACAGTAACGCTGGAAACCTTGAAAAAAATCCGTGATGATTATCATGGAAATACTATTCTTGGGGTATCCAACATTTCTTTTGGCCTTCCAAGGAGGGAATATATTAATGCTGCCTTTTACATCATGGCAATGCAAAATGGATTGAGTTGTGCAATTATGAATCCTAATTCGGAGGAAATGATGCGCGCATACCATTCCTATCTGGCTTTGGCAGGTATGGACGAGCAATGCAGTCGCTATATTGATGTTTATGGTGGTCAGGATTCCATCCAGAAGGGACCACTTCATTCATCGAAAGAAAAAGTGACACTTTCCACCTGTATTGAAAAAGGTTTAAAGGAACGAAGTGGAGAAGCAACCAGATATTTGATTGGAGAAAAAGATCCATTATCTATTATTGATGAGGAACTAATCCCGGCATTGGATCGTGTAGGAAAAGGATTTGAGAAAGGAACGATATTTCTTCCGCAGCTTTTAATGAGTGCTGAAGCGGCAAAGGCAGCATTTGATGTATTAAAACAATATATGGAACAGTCTGGAACCGTTCAGGAGAAAAAGGGAAAAATTATTTTGGCAACGGTAAAAGGTGATATTCATGATATCGGCAAAAACATTGTCAAAGTTCTTTTGGAAAACTACAGTTATGATGTGATTGATCTTGGAAAAGATGTTCCCCCGGAAAAAATTGTTCAAACAGCACTTCAACAGGATGTGAAATTAGTAGGTTTGAGTGCGCTGATGACAACGACTGTGGTAAATATGGAAGAAACGATAAAACAGCTGCACAAAGAAAAACCGGATACGAAAATTGTGGTAGGAGGGGCTGTTTTAACAGAAGAATATGCAAAAGCGATTGGAGCAGATTGCTATGCAAAAGATGCTATGGCAACCGTTCATTATGCACAATCAGTATTATAATAATTATCATACACCAGACCGATAGAGCGGAAATTGTAATTGCAACTTGGGGCAGGATGTTGTAAAATGAAATCAGAGATAAAGATAGTATGTTTTGTGGTTTTTCATGAACGTGTGGTTTGAGAAAACCGGACGGAAAGAAAGTGGGGAACGAATGATGAAAAAAAGAAAACTGGCAATATTCTTTCCAGGTGGAAAGTATGGTACACAAGCACCATTATTCTATTATGCTGATCTGGTGATGGCAAAAAAGGGATATGAAGTTCTGGAAATTTCTTATGATGATCTGGCAGTGGGCTCCAGTGACTGGATTAATCAGACGAGGGAACAGATCTGGGGACGATTGAAACAGATTGATTTTTCTGCCTACGGTGAAATTGTGCTTGTTGCAAAAAGTATAGGTACTGTATTGGCCGGATGGATTAGAGAGAAAATAAATAAAGATGTAAAAGTGATTTTTCTGACACCGCTTAAGGGATCTTTTGAATATATGGATCAGAAAAACAGCTTGGTTATTGCAGGAACGCTGGACCGGTTGTTGGCAAAAGAGGAACTGTCAGAGTATTGTCAAAAAAATGGAATCTGTTTTCATCAGTTTGAAGGAGCAGGTCACGCCATTGTAAATCGAAAGGATCCTATTAAAAGTGCAGAGATTTTGACGTCTATTGTGAAATTGTATGACGCATTCATCCCGGACTAAAAAGTCCATAAAATGAAAAGAAGGATAAGACAGGTATTCGGCAGTTCTATGAAAGAAAATGCCAGGGTACCTGTTTTTTATTTGCGCGCAGACAATGAGCTGTGCGCGGATGCTTGTATACGCATACAGCGACTGTCCGCGAACGTGAGAAACTCGCAAAGTGTGTTTCTCATCGTTTGCGGTTTTACGAATGGCGCGGGCTGAACTGTTACTTTGCATGGGTATTTTGAAGATGAAAGTCTTTACAAATGGTTCTCAACGTGATATAGTGAACGTATGTTCTGGGATAAAAAAATAAAATCTGTTTATACTTATTTCTGCAAGATTTTATGGCATAAAAAACATGCAGAAAAGAGGTAGGAATGGAAGAAAAAGAGCAGGATGAAAAAATTAAGGAGATGGGACAACTTACGCTGAAAGAAAATATACAGCGACATAAGATTCATCTGCTTACAATTATCGGTGAGGTAGAGGGGCATGAATGTCTGGCTTCCAATTTGAAATCCACAAAATATGAACATGTATTACCCCAATTAGCGGCTCTGGAAGATGACAAATCTATGGATGGTATGCTGATTTTGATTAATACAGTGGGTGGTGATGTGGAGGCCGGTCTGGCGATTGCTGAGATGATTGCATCCATGAGTATTCCAACGGTTTCCCTGGTATTGGGCGGAAGTCATTCCATCGGTGTGCCGTTGGCGGTATCAGCAGATTACTCTTTTATTGTTCCCACGGCTACTATGATGATTCATCCGGTACGGATGAATGGAACCGTTATCGGTGTGCGGCAGAGCTATGATTATTTTAAGAAGATACAGGATCGTATTACCGGATTTATTACGTCGCATTCTGAAATCGATGAGGAACGGTTGCTGGAGTTGATGATGGATACCAAGACACTTACCAGAGATGTCGGTTCTATATTGGTAGGTCAGGAGGCAGTGAGAGAAGGTCTGATTGATGAGACAGGAGGCATCAGAGAGGCATTATCCCATCTTCATATGATGATTGAAAATAAAAAATAAGTATGATATAATCACAAAAGCAATGGACGGGGGCTTGTTTTGACGCTGGTCAAAAATAAAATAAAGCAGACACGTCTGTTGCTTTTAGCAGAATAAGTCAGGGGGAAATTAGATGGCAGCGACAGGAAAAAAAGTACAGACAGAGCAGACGAAAAAGAAAAATACAGCAGCCAGAAGAAAGAATACGGTTAAGCAGGGAAAAAGAAAAAATGCGATGGGAAAAAGTACCACAAAAGCAAAGACATCTAATCGTTCCAACAAAAATATAAAAAAGGATCAGGAAAAAATAGAGGCATACGTATGGCGGGATATCGGATGTATTATCTGCTTAATTTTTTCTGTGTTACTATTTGTCAGTTGTTTTGAACGGTTTGGCCCATATTTAAGCTGGCTGAAACAAATTAATTTTGGAATATTTGGATACATAGGATATATCAGCCCTTTTGTGTTGGCAGGTTTATCCCTTTATTTTATAGTAGGCACACATCGAATTCATCCTCAACTAAAAATTTTGGGATGGATTTTGATTTTGTGTGGTCTTTGTGGTCTGTCCAGGCTGTGGTTTCAGGTAGAGAATGGCGGCGGATGGATTGGACAGAAATTATATGAAGCACTGTTTTCCTATTTAGGGGCGGTGGGAATGTATTTGACGATGGTTGGAGCGGTCCTTATTGGATTGGTGCTGGTAACCGAATGGTCGATTATGGGATTTTTCGGTAAGGGTTCCAGAAAAGCGATTGCAGCTGTAAAAGACAGTGCTCAGATGCATAGGGAAACATATGAAATAAAAGCGGAAGAGCGGGCACTTCGTAGAGAACAGGCACTTGCTGAAAAGCGAAGGGCAAGACAAATGGAGTTGGAGCGACTTCGGGAAGAACGGGAAAAAATGGTGAAAAGTCGCTTTAGTCCTGTGTCTGGCATTGGCGATACCACATTAGTCCCAGATGAAACAGTAGAAACTCAGACAGATGCTGTAGTATCCGAGTCACAAAACCAAAAACCATCAAAAAAGGCAGTGCGTAAGAAAGTGGCTCCCGGTGTTCAGGAAATTAAAATTTCCGGTCTTTCCGCAGAGGAACCGGAAGATTCGAAAGAACAGCAGGTGCAAATCCGAGAAAATAGCGAAGAAGAACAGTGGGTAAACACATTCACCGGAGAAATTTATTTTGGAGATACTCCTCCCGGAAACGATACCCAGAAAAACGAAGACGGAATTATTCATTTAGGAAAAGACAATCGTACCAATGAAGAGTTGGAAGCAATGGAGCAGAAGTATCAGGTAAAGGAAGAAGATCCTGTTACGGTAGAAAATGCTTTTTTCCAGGAATTAAAAGAAAATTTGGAAAGTTCTCAAAAAGAGGAAGAAAAAAAGGCAGAGAAGGTAGAAAAAGCTTTGGAGCCTGAGTTGCTTTTTGAACCGGAAGAAAAAGGCGAGGAAACTTTGGTGGAAGAAGAACCGGAAAGTCCTTTGAATGAACGGCCACCAGAATACAAGACAGTGACGACGGCTTCTGGAAAAGTGATTACGGTGGAACTGGATGGAGTGCCGGGAGAGAGAAAAAGGCCAAAACCGGAGCCGAAAAAAGAAGAACAAGAGGATACTGTGGTTATCAACGATACCTATATTGAACCAAAAGAATATGAGTATCCGGATATCTCGCTCCTAAAGAAAGGGAAAAACAGTTCCATGAGAGGCGCAGAACAGGAGTTGCGTCAGACAGCAGTGAAATTGCAGCAAATTTTACAGAATTTTGGTGTTGGGGTAACGGTCACCAATATCAGCTGCGGCCCCTCTGTTACCAGATATGAACTTCAGCCGGAACAGGGAGTGAAGGTAAGCAAAATTGTATCGTTGACCGATGATATTAAACTGAATCTTGCTGCGGCAGATATTCGTATGGAGGCGCCAATCCCAGGAAAGGCTGCCATAGGAATTGAGGTGCCGAATAAAGAAAATCAGACAGTGATGCTCCGGGATCTTTTAGAGAGTGATGAATTCAAAAATCATAAGTCTAAGATTGCATTTGCAGTGGGGAAAGATATAGGTGGTCAAACGGTAGTTGCCGATATTGCTAAAATGCCCCATCTTTTGATTGCAGGTGCAACGGGATCCGGAAAGTCCGTATGCATTAACACGTTGATTATGAGTATTTTGTATAAGGCTAAGCCATCGGAAGTCAAACTGATTATGATAGATCCCAAAGTGGTTGAGCTTAATGTCTATAACGGAATTCCGCATTTGCTGATTCCGGTTGTAACGGATCCGAAAAAAGCAGCCGGTGCTTTGAATTGGGCAGTGGCCGAGATGATGCAGAGATATCAGAAATTTGCTGATATGAATGTTAGAGATATTAATGGATACAACCGCAAAGTGGAAAGTATAGAAGATGTGGAGGATAAAGATAAACCGAAGCAGATGCCTCGCATTGTAATTATAGTGGATGAGTTGGCTGATTTAATGATGGTAGCACCGGGAGACGTGGAAGATGCGATTTGCCGTTTGGCTCAGCTGGCCCGGGCTGCAGGAATTCATTTGGTGATTGCGACACAGCGTCCGTCTGTTAATGTCATAACTGGTCTGATTAAGGCAAATGTTCCTTCCAGAATTGCATTTTCTGTTTCATCGGGGGTTGATTCCCGAACCATTATTGACATGAATGGTGCAGAAAAACTGCTGGGAAAGGGGGATATGCTGTTTTATCCGGCAGGATATCAGAAACCGGCCCGTGTGCAGGGAGCATTTGTATCGGATGGTGAAGTATCTTCTGTGGTGGAATTTTTGTCAGGTCAGACAAATGTGATAGGAGGAGAACAGGATCACACCATTGATTTGGCATCATCATCTGCATCTCTGGGGGGAGGAAAAGGTTCTTCAGAGAGAGATGACTATTTTAGGGATGCAGCAAAATTTATTATTGAAAAAGACAAAGCATCTATTGGTATGCTGCAGAGAGTATTTAAGATAGGATTTAACCGTGCCGCAAGAATCATGGATCAGCTGGCGGAGGCAGGCATTGTCGGAGAAGAGGAAGGGACAAAGCCGAGAAAGGTTCTAATGTCTATGGAAGAATTTGAACGATTTGCCGAGGAAATGCTGTGATCAGGATGTTGCTTCATTATCCGGCATAGAGTAAGAAGTAAAGCAAAGAAAGTAATTTTTAAAATAGATACATAAGGAGGAAATGAAATGAAAACCGATATTCAAATTGCCCAGGAGGCAACGATGATTCCGATCCGGGAAGTGGTGGAGCCTTTTGGCATTACAGAGGATGATCTGGAGCTTTATGGAAAATATAAAGCAAAGCTGTCCGATGAACTTTGGAATAGGGTGAAAGATAGAAAAGACGGAAAGCTGGTATTGGTAACAGCTATCAATCCCACTCCGGCAGGAGAAGGAAAAACTACTGTCACGGTAGGACTGGGACAGGGGTTAAATAAAATGGGAAAGAAAACCATGATTGCTCTCCGTGAGCCTTCTTTAGGACCATGTTTCGGTGTAAAGGGAGGAGCAGCTGGTGGAGGATACTCCCAGGTAGTTCCCATGGAAGAATTAAACCTGCATTTTACAGGGGATTTCCATGCCATTACTTCAGCCAATAATTTGTTGGCTGCTATGCTGGATAATCATATTCAGCAGGGAAATGAGCTGGATATCGATACGAGACAAATTACATGGAAGCGTTGTGTGGATATGAATGACCGTGTGTTGAGAAATGTTGTAGTCGGTCTGGGAGCAAAGGCAGATGGATATGTGCGGGAAGATCATTTTGTCATTACAGTTGCTTCTGAAATTATGGCAATTTTATGTCTGTGCAATGATATGGCTGATTTAAAAGAGAGATTGGGACAAATTATTGTTGCATATAATAGAAACGGAGAACCAGTTACCGCTAAAGATCTTCATGCTGTTGGAGCAATGGCAGCATTATTAAAGGATGCCATTAAACCCAACGTAATTCAAACTCTGGAACATACTCCGGCATTGGTTCACGGAGGACCGTTTGCTAATATCGCACATGGCTGCAATAGTGTAAGGGCAACAAAAACAGCATTAAAACTATCCGACATTGTAATTACAGAAGCCGGATTTGGGGCTGATTTGGGAGCGGAAAAATTCTTTGATATCAAATGCCGCAAATCAGATTTGAAACCGGATGCAGTCGTTCTTGTGGCAACGGTAAAAGCTTTGAAATACAATGGAGGGGTGCCAAAGACAGAGTTGGCGACAGAAAACATAGAGGCGCTGAAAAAAGGAATTGTTAACCTGGAAAAACATATTGAAAATCTTCAGAAATTCGGTGTGCCGGTAGTAGTTACACTGAATGCTTTTGTCACAGATACTCAGGCAGAGTATGAGTTTATCCGTAATTTCTGTGAAGAAAAAGGATGTGAATTTGCACTTGCCAATGTTTGGGCCGAAGGTGGAGAAGGCGGCAAAGAACTGGCTGAAAAACTTTTAGATACATTGGAAACAAAAGAAAGCCATTATCATCCACTGTATGAGTTGGATCTTCCTTTAAAGAAAAAGATTGAAACCATCGCAGAAGAAATTTATGGAGCAGATGGAGTTTCCTATGCACCGGCAGCAGCCAGAGCATTGAAGAAGCTGGAAGAATTGGGATTTGGAAATCTTCCGGTTTGTATGGCAAAAAATCAGTATTCTTTGTCGGATGATCAGACAAAGCTCGGACGTCCTACAGGATTCACTATTACCGTACGTGACGTATACGTGAGTGCCGGAGCAGGATTTGTGGTTGTATTGACTGGAAATGTTATGACTATGCCGGGACTTCCAAAGCATCCTGCAGCATTTGATATTGACGTGGATGAAAATGGAGTAATTACTGGTTTATTCTAAAAATGAAAATAGGAGAGTGTCATGAACCTGAAAGAATTGTTGAAAGGCATTTCTTACAAGGTGATAAGCGGAAAAGAAGATACGATCATTCGTGATATTGCATACGATTCTTCTGATATTGGAAAAGAGGATTTGTTTGTATGCATACAGGGAACAAAAGAAGACGGACATCATTTTATAAAAGATGCGGCAGATAAAGGTGCGGCAGCGATTGTGGTGCAGGATCGATCCGCATGGGAAGTGTTTGAAAAAGAATACAATAAAACGCTTCCCACAGCGGTTTTGGTTCCCGATAGCAGAAAAGCACTCTCCTATTTGTCAGCCAATTATTTTGGCCATCCTGAAAAAGATATGATTCTCATTGGGATTACGGGAACAAAAGGGAAAACAACGGTTTCCTGGATGTTAAAAACGATTTTAGAGACAGAAGGATACAAGACAGGATTGATCGGGACCAACGGGGCCTTTGTGGGGCAGGTAAGGGTTCCGATTTTAAATACCACACCTCCCAGTTATGATGTTTTTCATCTTTTAGACAGGATGAGAAAGGACGGATGTCACTATGTAATCATGGAAGTCTCTTCGCAAGGATTAAAAATGGATCGGGTGGAAGGGATCATGTTTGATTATGGTATATTTACAAACATTTCACCGGATCATATTGGTAATGGCGAACATAAAGATTTTGAGGAATACTTATATTGGAAATCCACGTTATTCCGGCAGTGTCGGATGGGAATTGTAAATGGGGATGATTTGCGGGTGGGGGATATTATGAAAGAAGGTACCTGCCCGTTTCTTTTATTTGGTACGAAAGCAGGCAGAGAGAATATCCGCTATATTGCAGAGGATGTTGCACTTGTAAAAACAGAAGAATATCTTGGGTCTCATTTCATCATAAATGATCAGATAAGTGGTGAAAAACAAGTATGTGAGCTTTCTATTGCCGGACGTTTTAATGTCTCCAATGGATTGGCAGCATATTCCGTAGCCAGCATGATAGGATGTCGGCGGGAAAATATTATCGCAGCATTAAAAAAGGTCAGTGTTCGCGGGAGAGTGGAGATTATATACTCCAATAGCCGATACCATTTAATGATCGACTATGCCCATAATGCGGTCAGTTTGGAAAGCCTGTTAAAGACATTGAAAGAATATAATCCCAAAAGAATTGTCTGTATTTTTGGATGCGGTGGAAACCGATCCAGGCAGAGACGGTTTGCCATGGGAGAAATCAGCGGGAATCTGGCAGATTTAACGATTATAACGGAAGATAATTCCAGAAATGAAGGCAGATTTTATATTATAGAAGATATTATCACCGGAATAAAAAAGACGGAAGGGGATTATCTTGTTATCCCTGACCGAAGAGATGCAATACGATTTAGCATGAAATATTCCCAGCCAGGAGATTTTATCGTATTGGCAGGAAAGGGTCATGAAGATTATCAGGAAAAAAATGGAATCAGGATACCGTTCTCGGAGCACAAAATTGTGAGGGAATTATTGGTATCCATGTAGAGAGGAAAAAGATTGTGTTGAATATAACAGTAAAAGATATTGTAAAAGCAGTAAATGGAGTACTGCTTTGCGGAGATGAAAATCAAAGTATTGAGCATATTAGTATTGACTCCAGAAGCAGTCAGGGGAAAGATATTTTTGTTCCTATTATCGGAGAAAAAGTGGATGCACATCAGTTTATTGGTCAGGCATTTGCCGTAGGGTGTGTGGCATCGTTGACAAGTGAACATAAGACATATGAAGACATTGAAAAGACGATTCAGACCTGGAAGGATGAGGAAAGGGAAAAAGGTATAAGTAAAGTATGGATTTCTGTGGCAAATACAATTGATGCACTTCATGCCATTGGCCGTTTGTGCCGCAGCCGTATTTTGGTACCTGCTGTAGGTGTGACCGGGTCAGTAGGAAAAACGACGACCAGAGAGATGATTGCGACTGCCCTTTCAGCAGAAAAACGTGTATTTAAAACGAGTAAAAATTATAATAGTTCGATTGGATTGCCGATCACATTATCGGAAATGAGCAATGATTATGATATAGCGGTTTTGGAATTGGGAATGAATGTACCGGGAGAGCTGGGAACGATAGCCCAATTGGCTGATATTGATGTGGCCGTATTGACAAATATCGGGGTAGCGCATATTGAATATTTCGGAACACAAGAGGCGATCTGCAGAGAAAAATATACGATTACAAAGGGATTTGGCGAAAAAACCGGAATGATGTTTTTAAATGGGGATGATCCGTATTTGATGCAACTGAAAGATTCCACCGGATACCCGTATAAAATCTATGGGACGAAACCGGAGTGTGATTATCGGGCAGAAAATATCCGTATGGAAAATGGACACTATCAGTTTGATTTTGTGTTTGGAAGCCGTCGTGTTCCTGTGGTATTGTCAGTTTTGGGAAACCATAATGTGATAAATGCCGTTGGAGCTTTAGCGGTAGCGGACTACTTTGGCGTTGATGTGGAAAAAGCAGCAAAAGCGCTGACGTCATTTACCGGATTTCAGAATCGTCTGCAAACCTTTCACACTGGAGGATATACTATCATTGACGATACGTATAATGCCAGCCCGGCGTCTATGAAAGCAGGTTTAAGTGTATTATGCGGATATGAGACCGCCGGTAGAAAAATCGCAGTGCTGGGCGATATGTTTGAGCTGGGCAGCAGGACAAAAGAATATCATTATGAAGTCGGGGAATTTGCTGCCGATCAGACTTTTGATGAGTTGATTTTAATCGGAACCAATGCCGAGCAGATCGGAAAAGCAATGAAAGATAAAAAGAGCAATATCCCTGTTAGAGTCATGGATAAAAAAGAGGATGCTGTGGCATATCTAAAAGAGCATTTGGGAGAAGGGGATGTTGTTTATCTGAAGGCTTCCAATGGTATGAAGTTAAAGGAAATAACAAAAGCATTGATGGAAAACGACAATTAAGGAAAAGATAAGCAGATAGCAATAGAGGTGAAGCAACGTGTACGCCAATATTATTGTGGATATATCTCATGAGCAGCTGGATAGAACATTTCAGTACCGGGTGCCTAAAGATATGGAAAATATCTTGGAAGTGGGAAGCCAGGTGGTGATTCCGTTTGGTAAGGGAAACAGAAGAATTACCGGGTACGTCATTGAACTGACAGAAAAAGCAGAATTTGATGAAAACCGGATAAAAGAGATTTGTTCCATTGAACAACAGGCAGTGGCAGTCGAATCACAAATGATTCGACTGGCCGCCTGGATTCGGCATCAATATGGATCAACCATGATTCAGGCCTTAAAAACAGTGATGCCTGTAAAAGAAAAAGTCAAATCCGTAGAAAAAACATTTTATCATCTTGAGGTTTCAAAAACGCAGGCAGAGGCGATCTTGGAAGAAGCCAGAAGAAAACATTTCAGTGCCCGTGTGCGTTTTTTGGAAGCTCTATTAGAGGAGGAAATACTTTCCAGAGAAATTGCGGTGAAGCAATTGCATATTACGGCAGCTACCATTCATCCGCTCATAGAATTGGGGATAATAAGGGAAGAAAAAGAAATCGCGTATCGTGGTGGAATGCAAAAATATGATTCAGAGCATAAAAAAATAAGTCTGCATGAACGCCAGAAACAAATTGTAAATGATATTTGCCGCAGATATGATTCTGAAGATTTTAAACCCTGTTTGATTCACGGGATTACAGGAAGCGGAAAAACAGAAGTTTATATGGAAATTATGGAACATGTGATTGCAAAAGGAAAATCGGTGATTGTATTGATTCCGGAAATTGCATTAACCTATCAGACAGTTATGCGTTTTTATAAACGTTTTGGTAATCGAGTATCTCTTGTTAATTCCAGATTGTCAGCGGGAGAAAAATATGACCAGTTTATGCGGGCAAAACGTGGAGAAATCGATATTATGATCGGCCCTCGCTCCGCATTGTTTACTCCGTTTTCCAACCTGGGATTGATTGTGATAGATGAAGAACATGAGAATGCTTATAAAAGCGAATACATGCCGCGCTATCATGCCAGAGAGACGGCCATTGAACGGATGAAAATTTCCGGGGGTATGGTTATTATGGGATCAGCCACACCGTCTATGGAAGCCTATTTTCGGGCTCAAACAGGGGAATATCGTTTGTATCAGATGGACAGGCGGGCAAGTAAAGGAAGTGAGTTGTCTGCTGTTCATGTGATAGATTTAAGAGAAGAACTGAAAAACGGTAATAAATCGATTTTTAGTAGAACGCTGCATGAAATGATATGTGAGCGCCTGTCAAAAAAGGAACAGGTAATTTTGTTTCTTAACCGCAGAGGATATTCCGGATTTGTTTCTTGCAGACAGTGCGGAAAACCCATTGGGTGTCCCCACTGTGATGTTTCACTTACGGCCCATCGGAATGGAAGGCTGGTTTGTCATTATTGTGGATATCAGATTCCCATGCCTAAGGTATGCCCCTCCTGCCATTCACCTTATATTGCCGGATTTGGATTGGGGACACAAAAGGTGGAAACTTTGGCCGCGGCAGCTTTCCCCGGTGCCAGAATATTGCGTATGGATATGGATACTACATCGAAAAAAGGAAGCCATGAGGAAATTCTTTCCCGTTTTGCTGCCGGAGAAGCAGATATATTGGTTGGAACCCAGATGATTGTAAAGGGACATGATTTCAAAAATGTTACACTGGTTGGAATTCTGGCGGCGGATATGTCTCTGTATGCCGGTGATTACAAAAGCAGTGAAAAAACATTTCAGCTGTTGACGCAGGCAGCAGGACGTGCCGGAAGGGGAGAAAAGCATGGCGATGTGGTAATACAGACTTATACACCGGAACATTACAGTATACAAATGGCACAGAGGCAGGATTATGAGGGCTTTTATAAGCAGGAAATGATGTATCGCAAAATGCTGAAGTATCCGCCGGCAGGTTTTTTGCTTCAGCTTTTATTGACATCACCATACGAAGAAAAAGCAAAAAACCTGATAAATGAATATGCGGCATTGATTCAGAAGCAATATAATGGTATGATAGATACGATTGGCCCGGTAGATGCCCCCATATCAAAAATAAAAGATACTTATCGGAAACTTCTTTATATGAAATCGAATAGAATGGAATGGCTGATTGAAGCAAAAGATCTTATAGAAACAAAATTTCAGGAGGATACTTTAGGACGCAGTGCATCCATTCAGTTCGATTTTAACTGATGAAGTTTTAACAATTTGGAAGGAGATACGCAAAGATGGCGATTAGAAAAATAAGACAATTGGGAGACGAATGTCTGACAAAAGTATGTAAAGAAGTAAAACTGATTTCTCCAAGAACAAAAATGTTAGTTCAGGACATGTTCGATACCATGTACGAATCCGGCGGTGTAGGATTGGCGGCTCCGCAGGTTGGTATATTAAAATGTATTGTTGTAATCGATGTGGATGATAATCCATATGTTCTTATTAATCCGGTGATTCTTGAAACCAGTGGGGAACAAACCGGATACGAAGGCTGTTTAAGTTATGTTGGTAAAAGCGGTGTCGTGACCCGTCCCAATTATGTAAAAGTAAAAGCAATGAATCTGGAAGGAAAAGAATATGTTTTAGAGGGAGAGGAATTGCTGGCACGTTGCATTTGTCATGAGTGTGATCATTTGGAGGGAATTATGTATGTTCAGAAAGTAGAGGGAGAAATTGTAAATAATGAAGATCTCTACGGGAATGAAGAGGAAAACGAATAAAAAAACAGCTTGAAAACACATCCTGTTTATAGAAAAGAAAAAATAAATTTAAGTACAAAACGGAAGTGGAACATATAGTAAGAAAGGAGTGGCCAACGATATGAAAATTGTATTTATGGGAACACCAGATTTTGCTGTACGGTCCTTAGAAACATTGATTCACAGTAAACATGAGGTTATCGGCGTTGTGACGCAACCGGATAAACCAAAAGGACGGGGAAAGACGATTCAGATGACGCCGGTAAAGGAAT
This sequence comes from Lachnospiraceae bacterium, assembly GCA_026169045.1. GTDB lineage: Bacteria > Bacillota > Clostridia > Lachnospirales > Lachnospiraceae > Fimimorpha. The sequence continues at coordinate 20,676 of JAPFDH010000028.1, forward strand.
TGGCTCTTGAACATGGAATTCCGGTTTTTCAACCTAAGAGAATCCGAAACGAGGAAGCTATTGCGCATGTGAAAGAGTGGAATCCGGATGTGATAGTGGTAGCTGCTTTTGGACAACTTCTGCCAAAAGAAATTATTGATATGCCACAGTATGGATGCTTAAATATTCATGCTTCATTGCTACCAAAATACAGAGGAGCTTCGCCGATCCAGCAGGCAGTGATTAATGGAGAAAAAGAAAGTGGCGTGACGATCATGAAAATGGATGAAGGACTGGATACCGGGGACATGCTCAAAAAGAAATCAGTGCAGTTGGATGAAAAGGAAACAGGAGAGTCCCTGCATGATAAATTGGCTTTGCTCGGAGGTCCTTTGATGTTGGAAGTTTTGGAGGAGCTGGAGAAGGGAACAGCAGTTTTGACGCCACAAAAAGATGAAGAAAGCTCTTACGCAAAAATGCTGAAAAAAGATATGGGACATATTGACTGGGAGAAACCGGCAACGGTGATTGAGTGTCTGATCCGCGGATTAAATTCATGGCCCAGTGCATATACTGGTTTTGAAGGAAAGACATTGAAGATTTGGAATGCAGATGTGGTAGAAGAGAATAGTGAATACAATCCCGGTACGATTGTTCGTACAGAAAAAGATGCTGTTTTTGTTCAGACAGGAGAGGGTCTTTTAAAATTAAAGGAAGTTCAGCTGGAAGGAAAAAAACGGATGGATATGGCGGCGTTTCTTCGGGGATACCATATGGATAGAGGAACGATTCTTCAATAGTGTTGAGGAAGCATGAAAACGGAAAGGAGTGATTATTATTCTTAGCATGTATTATAGTCCATTTATGATGATGTGGGATCCGACGTATATTTTAATTATTATTGGTATGTTGCTTTCTTTGGCTGCGTCGGGTATGGTGAAAAGTACCTATGCAAAATATTCGGGTGTCAGAGCCATGAGTGGTATGACCGGGGCTCAGGCTGCGGAAAGAATTTTACACTCAAAAGGAATTTATGATGTACGAATCGAACATGTTGCCGGAAATCTTACCGATCATTATGATCCGAAAGCAAAGGTACTGCGTCTTTCGGATTCCGTATATGGTTCTGCTTCGGTAGCTGCGATTGGGGTAGCTGCCCATGAGTGTGGACATGCCATTCAGCATCAGGAAGGATATGCACCGCTGACGATCCGTTCCGCAATCGTACCGGTAACTAATTTCGCTGCAACATTGAGCTGGCCTTTGATTTTAATCGGATTGTTTTTGAGCCAGAGGACGGGAAATATACTGATTCAAATCGGAATATTACTGTTTTGTGCCGTTGTATTGTTTCAATTAATCACATTGCCGGTGGAGTTTAATGCATCCTCCAGGGCACTCACCATTCTGAAACAGAATGGAATTTTATACGAAGATGAAGCAAAAATGACTGGAAAAGTATTGAAGGCAGCAGCTTTGACATATGTGGCCAGTGCGGCAGCATCTATCTTACAGCTTTTAAGACTTTTGATTATTTTTGGAGGAAGAAGTCGTGACGACTGATTATAAAGTAAATTTGCGCGCGATTGTATTAGATGTTTTGCTCGAAGTTTTGGAAAAGGGTGCATTTAGTCATCTGGTTTTGCATCAGGCGCTTTGTAAATATGGATATTTGGAGAAAAACGAACGGGCTTTTGTGTCACGGCTGGCGCAGGGATGCATTGCACGCAAAATCGAATTGGATTACCGGATTGATCAGATTTCCAGTGTAAAAACAAAGAATATGAAACCGGTGATCCGCAATATTCTACGCATGACAACCTATCAGATCTGGTACATGGATCAGGTTCCTGACCATGCTGCCTGCAGTGAGGCAGTAAAATTGGCGGGAAAACGAGGCTTTGCATCGTTGAAGGGATTCGTAAATGGTGTTTCAAGAAGTCTTGCGAGAGAAAAAAAGAAAGGACAGGAAGAGCTTCCTTTTTGTGTAAAGTATTCCGTTCCGGAATGGATGGATGCATATTTTTCCACATTTTATGATGAATGTACACGACAGGAAATATGGGAAGCATGTTTGAAAGAAAATGACTGGAATTCCACACAAAAAAAGGGGCTTTGTGTTCGATTAAATTGCAGCAGAAAGCCGGAAAAAGAAATCCTGGAATTGCTTCATGAGGATGGTGTGACGGCAGAGCCTATCGATGGAATTCACCATGCGTATTTAATACGGGGATACGATACAGTTGACCGATTAAAGGCATTTCAGGAGGGATATATTCAGGTACAGGATGGCAGCTCCATTTTGGCAGGTCAGGCAGCAGCACCGTCTGCTGGAGCCTATTGTATAGATGTCTGTGCTGCTCCCGGTGGAAAAAGCATTCATTTGGCAGATCTTTTAAACGGTAGCGGGATGGTAGAAAGCCATGATCTGACCATGCAGAAAGTGGATTTGATTCAGGAGAATATTCAGCGGTGCCGATTTGAAAATATTCAGGCAAGTATCGCTGACGCATGTGAAGATCGACCGGAAGCCCATGAAAAAGCAGATCTTTTGATGGCAGATCTGCCCTGTTCTGGTCTTGGTGTAATTGGCCAGAAACCGGATATTAAATATCAGATGACAAAAGAAAAAATGGATAGTTTGGCAGCACTTCAAAGGCAAATTTTAGCAGTCGTGCAGAATTACGTGAAACCGGGCGGTGTTTTATTATATAGTACATGTACGATTAATCCAGCAGAAAATCAGGAAAATGTAGCGTGGTTTTTAAAACAATTCCCATTTCAATTGGAGTCCTTATCACCCTATCTGGATGAAACGATTTTTGGAGACGGAATTCAAAGGGGGTATATACAGCTTTTGCCGGGGGTGTATAGTGGAACCGGTTTTTTCATAGCCAGACTAAGAAGGATATAGCAGATCATGATAAAAGATAAAATAGATATTAAATCACTGGATTTAAGTGAATTAAAAAAACTTGTGGAATCAATAGGGGAGAAGCCATTTCGTGCAAAACAGATTTACGAGTGGATGCATCAAAAACTGGTGACTGATTTTGACGAAATGACAAATCTGTCGAAAAATACAAGAGAAAAATTACATCAAATCTGTGTGCTGACGGCTTTGAAACAGATTGATGTGAAAATTTCCAAAATAGATGGAACAAGAAAATATCTGTTTGCATTAAATGATGGCAATGTGATTGAAAGCGTCTTGATGAAATATAAACATGGAAATTCAGTATGCATATCATCGCAGGTAGGATGTCGTATGGGGTGTCGTTTTTGTGCGTCTACATTGGATGGATTGGAACGGAATCTGACCCCGGCAGAAATGTTGGATCAAATCTATCGGATTCAAAAAGAAACAGGAGAGCGTGTGTCCAATGTTGTCGTAATGGGATCAGGGGAACCGTTGGACAATTTTCAAAATCTCCTTAAGTTCATTGAATTGATTACCAACGAAGACGGCTTACAAATCAGTCAGAGAAATATAACCGTTTCTACATGTGGTATTGTTCCTAATATCTATCAATTGGCAGATAAAAAGCTTCAGATAACACTTGCTTTATCGCTTCACGCTCCCAATGATAAGGTGAGAAAGACGCTTATGCCCATTGCAAATGCGTATCCTCTTTCTGATGTTATGAAAGCATGTGATTATTATTTTGAACAAACAGGACGTCGGATGACGTTTGAATATAGTTTGGTCAGTGGAGTGAATGATAATGAACAAGAGGCAAAAGCCCTTTCGGGATTGATCGGAAACAGAAATTGCCACATCAATTTGATTCCTGTAAACCCTATAAAAGAACGTGATTTTGTTCAGTCTGACAGAGAAAATATAGTGAATTTCAAAAAATTGCTTGAAAAAAATGGAATAAATGTTACTATAAGAAGAGAAATGGGCAGGGATATTGATGGCGCATGTGGTCAATTGCGGAAACGATATCTGGATCAGAAGGGAGATGAGCAGCGTGCAGGTATGTAGTAAGACAGACATAGGTTTGGAACGATCAATTAATCAGGATTCGCTGTATTGTTCTACTACCCCTGTAGGGAAACTGCCGAACCTGTTTATGGTCGCAGATGGTATGGGAGGCCATAATGCCGGTGATTTTGCGTCCAGATATACGATAAATAAAATGGTAGAGCTGATTGAACAATCTACCTTGCCTGACCCTATTCATATATTAAAACAGGCTGTCCGCCAGGTAAATCATATCTTGTTGGAAAAATCATATGAAGATGAACATTTGCGTGGTATGGGAACGACGCTTACGTTGGCAACAGTGATTGGGCGTAGGCTTTTTGTCATGAATATTGGAGATAGCCGAACATATTTAATTAACAGCAGGATACGTCAGATTTCCAGAGATCATTCCTTTGTGGAAGAATTGATAGCCAGGGGAGAGATGGAGAAGGGTTCTGAGGAATACTGGAAGAAAAAAAATATAATTACAAGAGCAGTGGGCGCTTATACTTCCGTTATTCCGGATTTTTTTGAAATTCCTTTATTTGGGGGAGAACATTTACTTCTTTGTTCGGATGGTCTGACCAATATGGCCGAGGACGACGAAATACAGAAGATTGTTTGCTCCGATGAGGATTTGGAGACGCGTACCAATGAGCTGGTTGATTTAGCAAATAGAAATGGCGGTAAGGATAACATTGCTGTAATCCTTGCAGACCTGGATTAAGAGGTGAAACCATGTTACGAGTAGGAATGTTTCTGGCAGATAGATACGAAATTCTGGGCCAGGTTGGGACGGGAGGCATGGCAGATGTCTATAAGGCACGATGTCATAAATTAAACCGTCTTGTGGCGATAAAAGTGTTGAAAGAGGAGTTTTGCAAAGATAAAAAGTTTGTGGCAAAATTTCGAATTGAAGCACAGTCAGCTGCCTGTCTGACCCATCCGAATATTGTGGGAATCTACGATGTTGGTGAAGAAGGCGATATTCACTATATTGTGATGGAATATGTAGAGGGTATCACGCTGAAGGATTATATTACGAGAAAAGGAAAGCTTGAGATAAAGGAAACCATTGGTATTTCCATACAAGTGGCACAGGGGATTGCAGCGGCACATGAACAGCATATTATACACCGCGATATTAAGCCGCAAAATATTATTATATCAAAAGAAGGAAAGATAAAGGTTACTGATTTTGGTATTGCCAGGGCAATTACGGATGATACGACTGCCATGTATGGAGCTATGGGTTCGGTACACTATATTTCACCGGAACAGGCCAGAGGTGGATATTGTGATGAGCGGAGTGATATTTATTCTCTGGGAATTACCATGTATGAGATGATTACCGGACGGGTTCCGTTTGATGGAGACAGTACAGTTGCTGTTGCATTGTCCCACATAAATGAGTCCATGACTCCACCCAGTCAAATCGTACCGGGCATTCCGGTTGCACTGGAGCAGATTATTTTTAAATGTACACAAAAGAAACAGGATCGGCGTTATTTAAGCTGCAGTGAAGTAATTGCAGATTTAAGAAAAGCACTTGTGACTCCTAACGAAAATTTCGTAAAGGAAGTTCCGTTGAGAAATGATAACCCAACTGTCATGATCAGTGATGGGGACATGACGAAAATCCGTCAGGAATCCAGGGAATTGGAAGGACTCCCAATCCGTGAGGGAGAGTTCAATGAAAAAGAGTTATCTGATAACAATTGGGATGAAGATGAATATGATGATTCGGCATATTCTGGATACGATGAGTTTGATGATGATTATGAGGAAGAAGAGGAGGAAAAAGGCGGAACGACATTTGATAAAGTAATACTTGGAATTGGAATTGCGTTTGCAGTTATTCTGGTATGTCTTTTGATCTATGTGGTGGGAAGCCTGGCCGGGTGGTTTGGCGGCAATTCCTCAAAATCTTCTTACATCAGTGACAGCAATGTGACAGCAGAGCCTCTTGAATCAGGAGAAACTCTGGATGATAAGCATACACTGATGCCAAATGTTTTGGGTATGGATCAGGCAACGGCTATTCAGACTTTAAAAGATGCTGACTTGGAGTATGAGATCGATTCCCAGTATGAATATTCCGATGAATATGAAATTGGGCAGGTTTGTAAACAACAGTATCCGGTGAATGAAGTGTTGGCAAAACATACAAAGGTAAAGCTTGTATTAAGTTTGGGTACCAGCAAATATACAATTGACAGTGAAAAATATATCGGTGCGACAAAACGTCGTTTTGAATTGGATTTCAAACAATACGAAGATAGAATCAATCTGGTTTATAAAGTAGAAGCAAATGAATCGATACCAAAAGACCAGATTATTCGGTTTGATCCGGCAGAAGGAGTTTTGGATGATGGAGATACCTTAACGGTATATATCAGTTCTGGTCCGGAATATGTGAAAGTCCCGAATCTGACAGAAATGACAAGACAGCAGGCAAAAGATGCATTGGAAGATGTGGGATTGGTTCTTGGAGAAGAGACAGAAGGATATAGCAGTGTAGATATTGGTCTGGTTTGTGGACAGAGTTCAGAACCATATTCTACTGTAAAGAGCGGAAGTACAGTTGACATTGTAATCAGTATGGGACAAGAAAAGGTTACAGTACCAAATGTAACGGGACGCAGTTTGAGTGAAGCACAATCTATGTTAAGTGCGGCAAATTTAAATTATAGTGTTGTGGAAGAATCCAGCGATTCTGTTCCGGCAGGTCAGGTAATCAGACAAAGTGTTTCCAGTGGAGTGTCTGTGGAAAAGGGAACAACAGTTACAATTGTTGTCAGCACAGGTCCGAAAGCAACGGATCCTTCACCTACCAATCCGCCAGAACCGACGGCACCTCCAACACAACCATCTACAGAACCGACGCAGCCTTCTACGGAACCGACACAACCATCTACAGAACCGACACAGCCTTCGACAGAGCCATCGTCTCCAGAGACATCGGTTCCGGAAACGACACCAGCAGAAACCAAACCACCAGAATCTTCTTCCACTCCACAGGAATCGGCACCGGCAGCTTTTTAAAAAAGTTTTAGTAGATAGTATGAAGATAAATCGTTGTGGTTGATATGCCCGCAAAGGGAAATTCTCAGTGTTCATGCCAATGGCAGTACAAGGGGAATTTCCTTTTCGGGTTTTTGAGTAAAAACAGATAGAGGAAAAATATAAAGTATGCAGGGAAAAATAGTGAAAGGGATTGCCGGATTTTATTATGTCCATACATCCATTGGAATAGTAGAGTGCAAAGCGAAAGGGAGTTTCAGAAAAGATAAAATAAAGCCGACAGTAGGAGATTTGGTTGAAATAAAAGTTTTAGATAAAGAGCTGATGGTGGGAAATATTGAGGAAATACTTCCAAGAAAAAATCTTTTGATTCGTCCGGCTGTAGCAAATGTAGATCAGGCGCTTGTTATTTTTGCATCCCTGGATCCGGAGCCTAACTTTAATTTGTTGGATCGATTTTTGATTATGATGGAAAAACAACACGTGCCGACTGCGATTTGTTTCAATAAAACAGATTTGGCTGATGAAGGCAGGATGCAGCAGCTGAAAAAGGCTTATGAAACATGCGGCTATCCTGTCTATTTTATTAGCGTGCATAAACAAGATGGCTTGAAAAATATTTGTGATATGCTGCAGTGCAAGACGACTGTATTGGCAGGACCTTCTGGAGTAGGGAAATCTTCTTTGATTAATTATTTGAAACCAGAGGCAAATATGGAAACCGGTGCAATTAGTCAGAAAATTAAAAGAGGAAAACATACAACACGCCATTCTGAATTTTTTAGTATTGGTGAGGATACGTATATTCTGGATACGCCGGGATTTAGCTCTATCTATTTGGAGGATATTAAGCCGGAGGAATTAAAGGAATACTTTCCTGAATTTACAAAATATGAAACAGATTGCCGCTTTCATTCATGCGTCCATGTGGGAGAAAAAGAATGCGGTGTGAAAGATGCAGTAAATCAGGGAAAAATCAGTTCTTCCCGTTATGAGAATTATTTGATTTTATATCAGGAACTGAAGGATAAGAAAAGATATTAGAAGAAGGACGCATATACTTGTGGAAGCAAAAAAATACATGATGGGTAAAAAAAAGAGGTATGGAAATTGCGATAATCATGGGAAATTGCGCAGTATTCCGACAGAATGAGAGGTAAATATGATTAAACTTTCCCCTTCAATTTTATCAGCAGATTTTGCAAATTTAGGCAGAGACGTAATGGAAGTTGACCGTGCAGGAGCGGAATACCTGCATATTGATGTAATGGATGGTTTGTTCGTACCCAGTATCAGTTATGGGTTTCCAATTATACGGTCGATTCGTCCGCTGACTAAAATGGTATTTGATGTACATTTAATGATTCAGGATCCCATTCGTTATATTGATGAATTCGCAAAAGCAGGGGCTGATCTGATTACTGTTCATCAAGAAGCGTGTGAGAATCTTCAAGAAGTTATTCATGCGATTAAAGCTGCCGGATGCAGAGCATCTGTTTCAGTGAAGCCGAATACTCCGGTATCTGTGCTTTTCGACTATTTGGATCAATTGGATATGGTTCTTATCATGACGGTGGAACCGGGATTTGGCGGTCAGGCATATCTGGAATTTACCACAGAAAAGATTCGTGCAATTAGCGCGGAAATTAAAAGAAGAGGACTGGCAACTGAAGTTCAAGTGGATGGCGGAATCAATCGAAATACTCTTGATACCGTATTAGAAGCAGGTGCCAATGTTATTGTAGGCGGAAGCTCTGTGTTTGGGAAGGATATTGCAGGAAATATACAAGAGTTACGGACAATTATGGAAAAATATGAAAAGTAGAATGGGAACGAAATGAAAGTACTTGTTATTACAGGTGGAACGCTGAAAAAGGATTTTTTGAAACAGTTTTTAAGTAAACATGCGTTTGATCATACGATTGTTGTAGATGGTGCTTTGAAAACAGCAGCAGAAATGAATCTTTGTTTTCAGAGTCTTGTGGGAGATTTCGATACGATAGATGCCCGGATATTACATTCCTATCTTGGAAAAAATGGGCTTTATATCGAACAGCATAAACCACAAAAAAACGAAACAGATACAGAACTGGCTGTTAATCTTGGGCTGGAAACTATTAAGAAACATGGAAAAAAAGATGAGACAAATGAGATTGCAATTTTGGGAGCAACCGGCGGTCGTTTGGATCATGCATTGGGAAACATACATCTGGTTTATAAAGCATTAAAACAGGGAATTTCCTGCAAGCTGTATGATGAAGATAACTGTCTGTTTATGATAAATAGACATACGATATTGACGGATGAAACAAAAGAATATCACTATGTTTCCTTTTTGCCGTTTACGGATACAGCAGAAGGAGTAACTTTAAAGGGATTTTTATATCCGCTGGAGAATGCACGATTGGAAAAAGGATGTACATTGGGAATCAGTAATGAAGTCACAGAGGAGCATCCTTCTGTATCGGTAGACTCTGGTGTATTAATCGGAATCCTATCCAGAGATCATACAGAAAAATAGATTATTTAGCAAAAAAGGCAGATGGAGTATATATGATAAAATTAATTGCCAGTGATTTAGATGGAACATTGCTGTTAAACCGGGCGCAAAAGCTGGAGCAAACGACAAAAGATCTTGTTACTGCATTGTTGAAAAAAGGATATAAATTCTGCAGTGCCAGCGGGCGTCAGTATGCCAATCAAAAGAGACTTTGGGATGATAGGAAAGATATCTATTATATTTGTGAGAATGGTGCGTTAAGCGTTTATCAGGATCGTATATTGGAAGAATATCCTATGGATTTTCAGACAGCTATTGCGATTGCAGAAGATATTCAGGCCAGAGAAGGCTGTGAAGTAACCATTAATACAAGGGATACCGTTTATCTTTGCCCGAAGGATCCGATGATTTTGACACACTTACGGGATGAGGTTCATTATAATGTAACAGAAATCAATGATTTTTCTAAAATCAGTGAACCTATTTTAAAATTGGCTGTCTATGAACAAGGAGGTATCGGTTCTTCTGTAGAATATTTTTCCCGTAAGTGGTCTGCCTGTGTACATACAATGGTTTCGGGTTTGGAATGGATGGATTTTATTGATTATGCATCCAATAAGGGAAATGCTTTAAAAAATCTTCAGGAGACACTTGGTATTGCGCCGGATGAAACCATGGTTTTTGGGGACAATTTTAATGATATTGAAATGTTAAATCAGGCAGTGTATTCTTATGCAATGGAGCATGCGGATGAAGCGGTAAAACGCCATGCGTCTGGTACAACTGTCAGAGTAGAGCAGGTATTAAGGACGTTGTTATAAAGAAAGGTACGGACAGAATATGATAAAAAAGTGGATATCTGTCATGGGAGGATCCATAGCGTTATCAATTGTATTGAGTGGTTGTAGTGGGTGGAAGATCAATACTTCCATAGGAGATACGTATTTGATGGCTGTGGGAGAAGGAGAATTGTTACGTTCCGAGGCAATGTTAGTTGTAATGGATTATAAAGGACAGTATGAGAAATATAATACGGAATTGGGAGGGAATGATTTTTGGAATGAAACCGATCCCGATGGCCGTACTTATGGCGATAAAGTAAAAAATGATTTTATATGGGAAGAACTAACAGCACTGACGGCTTTAAATGGAATGGCAGCCCAGGACGGTGTTTCATTAACAACGGAAGAAGAGAAAAAAGCAGAGGAAGCGGGAAAAGCATACTTTTCTACTTTAAGTGAAGAAGAAAAAGATTATACCGGAGCAGATGAAAAAACAGCGGTTTCTCTCATGAAAAAATACAAATTGGCACAAAAAGAGATTGACTTTTGTGTTGAGGGAGATGAAATGGAAGTCAGTGATGAAGAAACGCGTGTCATGGAAATACAGGTAATCTATTTGACAGATGAGTCATGGGCGAATCAGGCATATGAGCGGGTACAGAATGGTGAAGATTTTGCTACGGTTGCATCACAGATGAGTAGTGATCCACAAGTGACTTATACTGTCTCCAGGGGTGAATTGAATCCAAGTGTAGAAAATGCGGTATTTCAATTGGAAAGCGGAGAAATTTCACCTATTATAAAAGCAGAGCAGGATTTTTATATTATAAAATGTTTGAATGATTTCGATGTTTCGCTGTCAGAAGAAAATCGAACCCGCATTTTAGAATCTAAAATATACGGAGCATGGGCGCAGGAAATGAGTGAATATATTTCAGAAAATCCTGTATATGTAAATGATTGGTCCTGGGATGCGATTGATTTGGAATATGTAAATGGCGTAGATAATGATAATTTATATTCAATTTATCAGGAATATTTGCAGGAGAATTGAGTATTTAGCGGATCGTGATTAAAAATAAAAAAAGTATAAATTATTAGCACTCATATCAAATGAGTGCTAATTTTGTATTGACAAAGAAACAAAATAGCGTTACAATAACCGCAGTTGATCCGGACAAAGCAGGAAAAATTGCTTTGACTGAAAATTGAATCAGATAAGGAGTGTCGGTTATTATGGCAGTAAAACAGGGAAGTTTATCCATTAACAGTGAAAATATTTTTCCTATTATTAAAAAGTGGCTGTATTCTGACCACGATATTTTTTATCGTGAATTGGTCAGCAATGGTTGTGATGCGATTACAAAATTAAAGAAATTGGATATGATGGGAGAGTATACAATACCGGATGAAACACGGTTCAAAATTCGTGTTGTAGTAAATCCCAATGAAAAAACAATCAAATTTATTGATAATGGTATCGGAATGGATGCACAGGAAGTTGAAGAATATATCAACCAGATCGCTTTTTCCGGTGCACAGGATTTTCTTGCAAAATATAAAGATAAGACAAACGAAGATCAGATCATCGGTCATTTCGGTTTGGGATTTTATTCGGCATTTATGGTAGCAGACAAGGTTTCCATTGATACATTGTCCTGGAAGGATGGTGCAAAGGCGGTACATTGGGAATCAGAAGGCGGTACCGAGTATGAGATGGATGATAGTGAAAAAGATACGATCGGTACAGAGATTACATTATATTTGAATGAAGACAGTTATGAATTTGCCAATGAATATCGTGCCCGTGAAATTCTGACAAAATATTGCTCTTTTATGCCTGTAGAAATATATCTGGAAAATGCTACTTCCGAGCCGGAATATGAGACAATTCCTGTGGAAGAAGTAAAGGAAACAGATAAAGTTATTGAGCATATTATGGAAGAAGCGAAAACAGAGGAACGGGAAAAAGAAGATGGTACCAAGGAAACCGTGGAGGTTACACCTGCCCGTGAAATGGCAAAGATTGAAAAGCGCCCGGTAGCATTAAATGATACCACTCCCCTGTGGACAAAGCATCCAAATGAGTGTACAGAAGAAGAATACAAAGAATTTTACAGAAAAGTATTTTTAGACTATAAAGAGCCTTTATTCTGGATTCATTTGAATATGGATTACCCGTTTAATCTGAAAGGAATTTTATATTTCCCAAAGATTAATACAGAATATGATTCCATAGAAGGAACCATAAAGTTATATAACAATCAGGTATTTATTGCAGATAATATTAAAGAAGTTATTCCAGAATTTTTGATGCTGCTGAAAGGTGTCATTGACTGTCCGGATTTACCGTTGAATGTGTCACGTTCCGCTCTTCAGAATGACGGATTTGTAAAGAAAATTTCGGAATATATTTCCAAAAAAGTGGCAGATAAGCTTTCTGGTATGTGTAAAACAGATCGGGAAAATTATGAAAAATATTGGGATGATATCAATCCATTTATCAAATTCGGCTGCTTGAAAGATGAGAAGTTTGCTGAGAAGATGAATGATTATATCATTTTCAAGAATCTGGAAGGGAAATATATTACACTTCCGGATGCGTTAAAAGAAAATGAAGAAAAGCATAAGAATCAGGTATTCTATGTAACAGATGAAAAAGAACAGAGTCAGTATATTAATATGTTTAAGAAAGAGGGCATCGATGCTGTTATTTTGAAACATAATATTGATGCACCATTTATTACACATCTGGAACAGAAAAATGAGGGAGTAAAATTCCTGAGAATTGATGCTGATTTAACGGATTCATTTAAAGACGAAAGCAAAAAAGATAATGAAGAAGAGAGAAAGAAAGCAGCAGAAAGCCTGACAGAAGTATTCCGAAAAGCTTTAAATAATGATAAGCTGGAAGTAAAGGCAGAATACCTGAAGAATGAAGGATTAGCCTCCATGATGACTACATCAGAAGAATCCAGACGTATGCAGGAAATGATGAAGATGTATGGAATGGCAGGAATGGACTTTGGTGCACCGGGTGAGACTTTAGTATTGAATTTGAATCATCCGTTGGTAAATTATGTGATGGAACACAAGGACGGAGAAGATATAGCAGTATTTTGTGAGCAGTTGTATGATTTGGCCTTGCTTGCCCATGGAACATTGACACCAGAAAGAATGAGCAATTTTATAACAAGAAGTAATGAAGTAATGATGAAATTAACAAAATAGTGATTGGAAAAAGACAAGGGAATGAGGCGTTCCCTTGTCTTTTTAATATTGATCAAAATCAATATTCCATTTTTTAAAAAATTGTCGTATTTTTTCATCCCAAATATGTTCCACTGTTTTATCCATTTGAAATTGCTTTGTGGATATACCGGTCGTACAGGTCAAAGAATTGTTTTTGTATAACACATTAAAATATAATGCTTCAATATCATATTTCTCAAAGAGAGATTCCTGAGCAAGAAGTTTTTGGGTTCCTGATTTTGAGAGCCGAAATATGATTTTAAATGAAAGTGGAAGTTTGTTTCCCCGAATCAGTGAAAAACAGATGGGACGTATGGTCCTCCATCGGCTGAAATCTTCAGAATTTAGTTGTTCCCGTTCTTCTTCTGTATAAAATGATTTGTTTATCGTGCCATCAATATGGAAAGAATTATAGGTAATAATATCTGCTTCTACCAGAAGAAACTGGTCAAAAGTTTCTTTTAAAAACAGATGGCTAGTAAATAAACGCAAATTAGGAATGGTGAGTGCGATCATAGCTCCTCCTTATGGATAAGCGGAGATTTTGATCCGCTTTTTGTTTATGATAGTGTTTGGTGATAGAAATCATAAATGAGTATAATATAGAAAAAAAAAGATTGCAAGTATGAAAACTTTATTGTTTTTAGTCTTCCAAAATATTATAATTTATGCTATACTATCTAGTAATAAAAACCATGTAAAAAAGTGTAAATTAACATTAAGCAGGAGCTTTTATGCGGGTTTTAATGATATTTAAAGTGAAACATATTTGTTTAAAAAACTATATAAGTTGTTTTCACGAATGACATATAAAATTTATAAAACAGAATTATAACGGATAAAAAGCCGGTTGATTTTGGGAGGAATAGAATAATGCGATATAAGATCATTGGAGATAGCTGTATGGATATGACCAGCGAATTGAAAGGAGATCCTCATTTCCAAACGATTCCATTGACATTACAGGTAGATGAACAGCATTTTGTGGATGATGAAACATTTAATCAGGCAGCCTTTATTCAGGCAGTGGCGGCTAGTCCGAATTGTCCAAAGTCGGCATGTCCTTCACCTGGAGCATTTTTGGAGGCTTATCAGGAAGCGGATGCAGATATGATTTTTGTTGTAACGCTTTCGCAACATTTGAGTGGCACATATAATAGTGCACTTATGGCAAAAAATATGTTTGATCAAAAAGGGAGTGGAAAGAAAGTTGCAGTAATCAGTTCAGACTCTGCTTCCTGTGGTGAGACACTGATAGGATTGGAAATTCAGCGGTTAGCAGAACAAGGATTGGAATTTGAAGAGATTGAAAAAGGAGCACGTCATTTCCTTAAAGAAATGAAGACCTACTTTGTGTTAGAGTCACTGGAGACTTTGAGAAAAAATGGAAGATTAACCGGGCTTCAGGCTTTTTTTGCCAGTGCTTTAAATATTAAACCGGTAATGGGCGGAGATGCCGGTACGATTGTAAAATTGAATCAAGCGAGAGGCATCAAGAAAGCATTGGATAAAATGATTGATATTTTTGTAAGTGACATTAAAAATTCACATGAACGCGTATTGGGAATTGCTCATTGTAATTGCCCGGAAAGAGCGGAATATGTAAAGAAAATGCTGGAAAGAAAGATGGATTTCAGAAAAATATGTATTATGGATACGGCTGGCGTTTCTACCTTGTATGCCAACGACGGAGGCATTATCGTTTGCTGCTAATACTTTCCAAATAAAATACACATAAAAAATGGGAAGGGAATAATTCTCTATTGGGATATTCTCTTCCCATTTTTATGTTGGTGTTTGATGTGTATGCTTGGAAGGCGCAGCGGGAAAGGGGCAAGTATTCCATGTATCATGGGGCGTCTTGTAATAGTAATCAGATCCGGTCGAAGCGCTAACGGATTGTCCGTGCAATGAGCGATATGTTTTTGGGGAACAGTCATAATGTTTTTGAAAAGTTTTCGCGAAATGTTGCCGACTGTTGTATCCGCAGTGAAAGGCAATGTCAGTAATGGTTAACGAGCTGCTAATGAGAAGAAATATCGCTTGTTCCAGACGTTTTTTGTTAATGTATTCAGTAATGGTACTGTTCATATATTTGGAAAACAGAGCCTGTAGATAAGATTTGTTGATGCCGACAAATTCAGCCAATGGGGAAATTCGGATTTCTTCCGTTAGATGGGAGGAAATATAGGAACAGGCTTTTTTTAAATAGATCATACCGGCTCCTTTTCTGGGATTGGTAAGACAGGCTGTCAGTTCAAGGAGAAAACGAAAGAATAGGAGGCGGATCATGAATATTTGATCCTGGGAAGGGCAAATATTTTTTTCCAGGTGAATGATTAGGTCTTTTACCGAATATCCGAGGCTATAACTGTCGTATCCAATGGAATATTCCTGAAATGAATGCAGAAAAGAAAGAAGGGAAGGGCTTTCTTTTGCAGCATCGGTAATTTTAATCGATGTAGGTTTGCCGGTAAATTGAAATTCCAGATTTAATAGGGAACAAGATGCGTGATCTGAGATAATTAAACAATGGGGAACAAGAGAATCGAGAAAAATAAATTCTTGTTCCTGTAGGATATATTCCTGATTTTCCACGAGAATCCGACAGCACCCCTTTGTCACATACATAATTTCACAATTGTCGTGGGTATGCATATTCATATGATACTCTGCCAGAGAAAGAGCATAAAAAGCAGTAATGGTAATAAACGGAGTGTGTGAAGAAAATAAGCGCAAAGACGAGTTCTCCTTTCTGAAATTTTTAGTAGGATCGATTTTCTGACAGTATATCATAGAAAAAGTAATGCGGCAATAGATTGCACTTTTTTGTTTGGAGCGGCAATAGATTGCACATAAAAAGGTAAATATGCTTATAATTAGGAAAAATACAAAAATACGGGAGGAAGGAAAATGAGTTTTAAAATTGCATTTATAGGGGCAGGAAGCCTCGTGTTTGCCCGCACGTTGTTTACCGATATTATGTCAGTTCCTGCGCTTCGGGAAGCAGAAATATCATTTACGGATATTAATGAAGACAATCTGGAAAAGACAAGACGGTTGTGTCAGAGAGATTTGGATTATAACCACATTCCTATTACGATTCAGGCTACGACAGACAGAAGAGAAGCATTTCGAGATGCACGCTATATTATTAATTGTGTGAGGATTGGAGGGCTGGAAGGATTTGAGACGGATATAGAAATACCGTTAAAATACGGAATTGATCAATGTGTGGGGGATACTTTGTGTACCGGAGGAATTATGTACGGACAGAGAGTTATTGCAGCAATGTTGGATTTTTGTCGTGATATCAGAGAGGTAGCAGAACCTGGAGCGACTATGCTGAATTATTCCAATCCAAATGCCATGGCAACATGGGCATGCAATAAATATGGGAAGGTACACACTATTGGACTATGTCATGGAGAAATTCATGGAGAAATGCAGATTGCGGAAGTATTGGGGATTCCAAGAGAGGAGCTGGATATTGTTTGTGCCGGGATTAATCATCAGACATGGTATATTTCAGTCAAACACCATGGTAAAGATATGTTGGATCAAATTCTTCCAGGTTTTTTAAATCATGAAGTATATCGCGAACAGGAAAAAGTACGAATAGATATGTTGAAGCGTTTTGGATATTATTCTACAGAGTCCAATGGACATTTATCAGAATATGTAGCATGGTATCGTAAACGTCCCGATGAAATAAAGGATTGGATTGATTTGAGCAGTTGGATTCATGGAGAAACGGGAGGATATCTGCGGGTGACCAGGGAAGAAAGAAACTGGTTTGAAACCGATTATCCTCAAATCCTTGCAGAAGAACCAAGAAAATTGGATGGTTCAGCGAGGGGAAAGGAACATGCCTCTTATATTATAGAAGCACTTGAAACAGGAAAAATGTATCGGGGGCATTTTAACGTTATGAATGAAGGATGTATTACCAATCTTCCGGCGGAATGTGTGGTAGAAGTCCCGTGTTATGTAGACGGAAATGGCATTGGTGTACCGCAAGTTGGGGATCTTCCTCTTGGATGTGCCGCAGTATGTTCCCAGTCGATTTGGGTACAGAAACTTGCTGTAGAAGCGGCGGTTCACGGTAATGTACAGCTTCTGAAACAGGCAGCTTTGATGGATCCTCTTACAGGGGCTGTCTGCAATCCTCCTGAAGTATGGCAAATGATTGATGAAATGCTGGTCGCACAAGAAGAATGGCTTCCCCAATATAAAGATGCTATTCATCAGGCAAAACAAAATTTAAAATCGGCATCACTTCTTCCTACACAGGACGGATATCAGGGAGCTGCCCGTATGCCGGAAAAAACCGTAGAAGAAGTAGCGGCAGAACATGAAAAAAGAAAGATAACTGTATAGACAGAATCTCTCCATTCCTTGTATTAATTGTATGGAATGGAGAGATTTTTTGTCTAAGCGTTTAGCGAATTCGTTTTATATAATATTTTTCTAAAAGATTAACGAATTGGTAGAGGCACATTGCAACAATGCATAGGATTACGATTGACATCATAACCCAATCCATTTTAAAGAGAAACACCGGCATTCAGACAGAGTTGACATGAAAGAAAAGGTGGGATAGGATTATGGAGTGATTCATTAACAGAAATTCGTAACAGAAGGGAAGATTTAGTTAAAATGAGACGATTAAGAGAAGGACTTGTATTTTTTCTGGTGTTGGTTTGTTTTCTGGGAAATGCCTGTAGCTTCCATAAAACGGTCACAGTCACAGAAACATTTGTAAGCCAGGTAAATGGGAATGATGAAATTGATTTGGAGAGTATTCCGAAATATTGTGGAGATCCTTTTGTGGAACTAAATCAAAATCAGCCCGATTTCCAAGAAGCAGAATTGACGAATCAATCCTATGAAATCTATAGTGAATTGGATGAGTTGGGAAGATGTCAGACAGCAATAGCGAATATTGGAACCGATTTAATGCCGATGGAAGAAAGAAAATCCATAAGTGAGGTGACACCATCCGGATGGCATAGTGTTCAGTATGATAACATAGAAGGAGAAAATTTATATAACCGTTGTCATTTGATTGGATATCAGTTGTCAGGTGAGAATGCAAATGAAGAAAATTTAATTACCGGAACAAGATATATGAATATTGAGGGAATGCTGCCCTTTGAAAATATGGTGGCAAATTATGTGAAAGAGACAAATAATCATGTGTTATATCAAGTGACTCCCATATTCGAAGGAGAAAATTTAGTGGCATCAGGTGTACATATGGAAGCAGAGTCAGTGGAAGATGGGGGAGAAGGAATTTCATTTAATGTGTACTGCTATAATGTGCAGCCCGGAATTGTGATTGATTATGCAACTGGAGAAAGCAAGGAGGAAGAATCCGGATTAGAGGAAAATGTGTATATTTTAAATACGAATACACATAAATTTCATCTTTTGTCTTGCTCCAGTGTGAAAAAGATAAATGAAGATAATAGGCAGGAATATAAGGGAGAACGCAAGGATTTGATCGAACAGGGATATACCCCTTGCGGAATATGTCATCCGTAAGAAAAAAATTGAGAAAAATTTATGCTGGAACGAGGAAAATAAAAAATACAACAAGTAAAAAGCTGAAAAGAAGTTTTGAAAAATAGTAATATTTGGCATTATTGTTGGAAAAAAAGTGCTATAATATAACCGTAACAGAAAAAGATACTTAACAGACCTATTGTTTCAATGGCCGCTAAGCAATCAGTTTGATGGAGGAAAAGATAAATGAATACTTTAAAAGCTGAAAAAAGAAACATGAGTACAAAAGCAAAAAAGCTTAGACGGGAAGGTTATGTTACCGGTATCGTATTTGGCAGGGAAATGAAAGAATCCGTACCTGTTAAAATTTTAAAAACCGATGCAGAACGATTCCTTAAAACAAACGGAAAGGGCAGCCAGGTACTCTTGGAAGTGGATGGTACTTCTATGGACGTACTGGTAAAAGAAGTTGATTTTAATCCTTTGAGGGGACAAGTTGATGAGATTGATTTTCAGGCATTAGTCAAAGGGGAAAAGGTTCATTCTGTTGCTGAGATTCATTTGCTGAATCACGAAAAGGTAGCTTCTGGTGTTTTGGAACAATTGCTTCATGAGGTTTCTTATAAGGCTGTTCCGGCAGCACTGGTAGAAAAAATTGAAGTGAATGTGGGCGACATGAGAGTTGGAGATACCATTAAGGTAAAAGACTTGGATATTGCTTCCAATAAAGAGATAGATCTTATGACAGATTTGGATGCTGTTGTCGTGACAGTTTCTGCGGTTCATAATACAGATGAAGAAGCAGCGGATACAGAAGAAAAATGATGAGAAACACGCTTTGCGAGTTTCTCACGTTCGCGGACAGTCGCCGTATGCGTATACAAGCATCCGCACGCGGCTCGTTGTTTGCGCGCAAATAAAGAAGAGCACTCTCTGAAAAATATGAAACAGAGAGTGCTCTTTTGCTATGTTGGTATAAAGGGTAGAGATTGGAATTACAGAGAGGCAATTTCTTCTCGGGCAATTTCTACCCAGCGAATGGCGTTAAGAGGGTTTTTTCCCAGTGTGTGGGTATCCTTCATGATAAGTTCCGGAACGGTTCCGGATATGTGGTGGAGGACATCTTTTAGATTTCTGCGCACTTCATCTTCATCCATATGAGGATAGGATAGTGGCGTAGGAGATAACTTATGGGAGGAAATATAATGATTTTTCAGCAGGTCGGCGGATATTTCACGGTTGCACCAGGGAGAACAACTGACACGGCGCAGGTTGGGAAGCTGAGAGACAAAGCGCCAGCGACTTTCAAATGCTTCACAACATCCGTAGCAATTGAGACCAAACCGTTGGGCAATTTTTTTATGATAGGGGAAAATAAATTCACCATACACTTCAGGAGAAACGGATGAGGTTTCCTGGCTTTCTACAAATCCCCACATATCTTTTGCAGTAGTTTTTGTGGGATGGGATGGAAGTTCGTTTGTGAATCCAAATCCACCGGAACCTACATAATGGTTTCCAGTATTGCTAAAAAGAAGGGAGTTTTGTTCCAATTCATCCAACCAGTTAAGGGTTCCATCGCAAAGAAGATGCATCATACGATGTACCCACTCGGGCTCCAGAATAAAATCACAAAGAAAATTTTCCAGTCCTCGCAGGTCAATGTACCACCATGTAAGTCCAAGAGACCACCACCATTGATGATACTGTTCTACTTTTAAAATTCCGTCAAAAATTTCCTGTGCTTCTTGATAAAGAAACTGGGATGCCACCTGATCCACTGTGTAATGGGGGAAGTGGAGAAGAGGAAAGACATCTTCATATTCTTCTATGGCTGGTTTTATGTGGTAGGCACCTCCGTTTTCTCCGCCTTCCCGGATGATGGGAACTCCGTACCCGTCATTGGATGTGACGAGGGGAACGTAAAATACGGTGTCGATGACGGTATCATCTTTTAAATATTCTGCGTGGTACAGGGTTTGGCGTAATGCCCGCTCCCAGGAGCGGGCAGTTTCATGTGTACATAGAAACGAAGAAGAAGGAAGGATTTCGTTCCAGCCGTTTTCGGGACTGATTAGGACGAGAGGATCTTCGATTTTTAAATCATTGTGACGGATCCATAATTGTTTCTTTTTTTCCTGAATGGGGTGTGAGGCATGGAGAGCTACACGTTCGGCAAGACCTCTTAAAATCCTACGATCTTCTTGGGGAATTTTCTTAAGATTCATAATTTCGCTTCCTCCTTAAATGGATTTACTTGACGAGATAAATTATCTTTATTATATTGAGAGAAAAAGAAACAGACAATGGAAACATTTTTTTATTACTTATGAATTTTGCTCATTTCGAAGAGGTGATAAGGATATGGAAAGAGACTGGATTGATGCTTTGAATCCGAAAATATTGTTGGTGAATCATATAGGAGAAGGGAATATGCCGATCCATACAAAAACCTTTGGGGATAGAATAACCAAATGGCACGAACTGGATATCATTACATGGGGAAACGGGACGGATCATGTAAACGGAAGGGAATGGCCAGTTCAGGCCGGAGATATTTTTTATCGGGTGCCAGGAATGAAAAACCGGCATGATTTACCATATCATTGTTATTTTTTTGTATTTGATCCGTATTATGATCAATCGAAGTACAGGGAATATCAGAAAAATCCATTGCATTGGGAAGAGGAAGATATGAAAAAAAATGATGATCATTCGAACGCTTTATTTCCACATACAGAGGTACCATATTTGGGAAAAGCAGTTCAGATGGATTCTCTGACTTTATTATGCCGAAAAATTATGATTGCTTTTTCCAGTGAGAAATCGGATCCATTGTACTTGAAAATTTTGTTTTTAAAGCTTCTTTATGAGGTGCGTATTCAATTGGGGTATACAAAAGAAGAGAAGATAAACAGAAACAAATACCGGCCATATTGGCAACAAATTCAGGATTTGAAAGGATATGTGAGAAGTCATCCCACGGAAAAAATTTCTATGGAATCTATGGCAAGACGGCTGAATATCAGCTATAGCTTTTTCAGCCGTCTGTTTAAAGGTATGACTGGTGAAACATTTTCTGCCTATGTTGTCAGAATAAAATTGGATTATGTAAAAGTGCAGTTAATGGACACCAATAAAAGTGTAGAGGAAATTGCGTTGGAGTGCGGATTTTCAGACCCCAACTATCTTTATACCCTGTTTCGAAACAAGGTAGGATGTACTCCCATGGAATATCGTATTTTGACAGCGGGTGGAAAAGAAAATTTAGAATTTTGAACTTTCTTCACGGATAATTTCCACATACCGTCTTACTTTATCGATATCATGATTAACGGTGTAAACATCTCTTTGGGTAAATTCAAGTGTACATCCTTTTGCTGCCTGAAGCGTTTTTTGGATATGTTTACGAAGTCCGTCTTCATCCAGAGAAGATCCCACGCCTAAGAAGTTTGGACTTGGTTTTCTGTGATATACTACTTTTTTTCCTCTCAGCTGTTCTCCCATGTATTCTTCATTACACCAAGGAGAAATGGAAACTCTTCGCAGATTTTCTAATTTACTGATACAGTTTTCCCAGATTGGATCCACCGGTTCACAGCATCCGTAGGAGAGTAATCCATAGCGATCCGATACTTTTTTATAATAAGGGAAAATAAACTCTTCATACATTTGAGGTGAAATGCCTGCAGTCTCCTGAGAATCCATAAATCCCCAAATATCCTTGGAAGATTGGACATTGTGATCCGGGAGATCTGTGGTAAAACAATATGTTCCCTGGCCAAGTCCCTCACTGTACACGGTAGGAAGAAGATATCCGTTCTTTTCCAGTAAATCAAAAAGACGAGAATAATCAGAAGCCATCTGATCCATCATGGCTTTAAATTCGTCGGGAGTATCATACATGGCTACATACATATCTTCCATACTCATGAGATGAACAATATTTTGAGTAGGTACGGCATAAAGGGATTTTCCTGTGAGTTTTGCCGGAAGGATATCACCGATCAATGCGTTGATATCGTCTATCTTCTTGTGTGTGATTTGTTTGTCAGTTAAAAGAATAGAAGATGGTTGTATTTTATCACTATCCTCCTCTAAGTCAAAAATCTGAGGGATAAAATGATGACCTACGCCTTCACTGTATTCTTTTTTTACTTCCAATTGAAATGGGATCATTGTGTAATCATAAGAAACCGGGAAAAAGTCATTGACGAAAGAATCATCTCCGAACAATTTGTGATTTACGATATTGGAAAGAAGAGTATATTCTAAAGCACGCCCCTCTTCTGTTTGACATTGCATTAAAGGCGGAATGATTTCCTGAGCAAAAGTGGCTGTTTCCACAACGATCATGGGACGTGCGTCCTGACAGTTATTGAGAGCAGTCCAATCTTTTTTTAATTGTTTCATTTGTTCGCTTTGTGCGATTTCCATTTGCTCTTTGGCAAGATCACGGATACGCACTAAATCTTTTTGTTCCATAATATGTTCTCCTTGTATTTTTTTTGATTATAGCGTATCCTAGAAGAATAAAGTATAAAAAAATATGCGTGGTTTTTATAATATCTTGCGGTGGTGGGAGGTAAAATAGTTGAAAAAAGGGACTTTTATAGAATATGATTTATCAGAAAAGGATAAAAGTGAACTTTCTTTTTTTCATTCTCTTTTTTTTGAGAAAGTGGGATATTTTAAGAATGCTTATGAACACTATATTTCCAGAGATGATCCGGATAGCTTTCTGATTATTCTTTGTACAAAGGGAAAGGGGTATTTGAAGATTTATGATCATACCTATGAGATACGAAAAGGTATGCTATGCTTTACCTTTCCTCACATACCTCATACATATGGAGCAGACAAGGAAAACCCATGGTCCATTTATTGGGCTCATTTTCTGACTGGGGATGCGCAGATAGCGGATTTGATGTCCAGATATCAGATTACTCCAGAGACACCGGTGA
This sequence comes from Lachnospiraceae bacterium, assembly GCA_026169045.1. Lineage (GTDB taxonomy): Bacteria > Bacillota > Clostridia > Lachnospirales > Lachnospiraceae > Fimimorpha. Next base: position 44,655 of record JAPFDH010000028.1, read on the forward strand.
TGGAAGATCTGGATTATACGCAGCTTTCAGAAGGATTTCAAAGAATACTTACGGATATCTATCGTACGACTCCCCATGGGCTCAGGTATCGTCAAAGTATCTTTTCTGAACTGATTTTCAAAATTTTTTTCCTGCGGTCTCAGATGGAACAAAAGGATTCATGGATGAATTTAGTCATAGAGTATGTTCACAGTCATTTAGCGGAACGTCTTACATTAGATGATATAGCCAATGCCTTACATGTTTCAAAATATCATTTGAGCCATAAATTTTCCAAAGAACTGGGAATTTCTGTCCGTCAGTATATTATGGAGGTTCGAATGAATCAGGCTAAAACGCTTTTGGTTTCCACACAAAAAGATATCCGTGAAATTGCAGAACTTTGTGGATATGATAATAGCATGTATTTTTCCAATGCATTTAAAACAAAAACGGGTTGTTCTCCAACCTATTATCGGAAAAACATGTTGGGAAAATAACGAAAAGAAAAAATAGGAGGTATATAAGTGGATCAACAAAAAATATATGATATGGAATTTGCAAAGATATATCCGCTCTTGGTCAATAAGGCAAAACGGAAAGGGAGGACAGAATCGGAGGTTCAGGAAGTGATACAATGGCTTACCGGATATGGGAAAAAAGAGATTGCATCTGCTGCTTCCGGTACCATTAGTTATGCAGACTTTTTCAATCATGCACCGGAATTAAATCCGAACAGAAAATTGATCAAAGGAAGTATATGTGGGGTACGTGTGGAAGACATTGAAGAGCCGCTTATGCAGGAGATTCGCTATTTGGACAAACTGGTGGATGAATTGGCAAAGGGACGTTCTATGGAAAAAATATTGCGAGAAAATAAAGAATAGGGTGAAATGAAAAACTAAATTCCACCTTGTAAAGGTAACTTCCACCAGAGATAAATTTTTTTTCAAAAAAGGGGTTTATCTCCGGTTTTTTTGTAGTATTATGAGATTGAAACCTGCCAATTCACCTGGTTTTGGGGCGCA
>JAPFDH010000005.1 GCA_026169045.1 Lachnospiraceae bacterium
CCAGCTGGGGAGCCAGACGTTACATGAACATGGATCATCTTTTCAAAGGAGAAAATGATCTGCTGTCTGATATCATAGCCGGTTGACTGCCGACTACCAAACGGCTAGATTTATTTTTGCGAAAAAATGTTGACACTATCAAAATCAGGAAATAATACTATAAATTAGCTATGATATATTGAATATAAAATATTAAAATCCCCCCTGATTCCTATAATCAGAGAGGATATCCTTATAATAATCTTTCGTATCATACTCTATTTTATTTTCTATCAAAATCTTTTTCCTCTAAATCAGAAAATGGCTCTAAAGTAAGACGAATAAAATACCCCTTGTTGTGATGGCACACCGGACATTGTTCTGGAGCAGCGTTTCCATAATGCACATGACCACAATTGAGACAAATCCATCCGGTTTTTACATCAGAAACAAACAATTTATTTTTTTCCAGTAAATCAGCGAAACGACCAAAACGTTCTCCATGGTTTTTTTCAATTTCAGCAATCTGATAAAATGATCCGGCTATATTATGATAACCTTCCTCTTTTGCAATGTCTCCAAACTTTTTATATACAATATCATATTCTTCGTATTCATTATGTTGAGCTGCACGCAACAGTTCCACAATATTTTTTGACAAATTAACAGGATATCCTCCGTCTATCATGATAGAGTCACCATTTAATTCTTTTAAATGATTGTAAAATATTTCAGCATGTTCTTTTTCCTGATTTGCTGTAAATCGAAAAACAGCTTCTATCACATGAAGCTTCTCTTTTTTGGCACAAGAAGCAGCAAATGTATAACGATTTCTGGCCTGACTTTCACCAGCAAATGCACGCATTAAATTTTCTTTTGTTACACTTTCTCTGAAATTTACATTCATAACAAGACCTCCTGAAATACTAATACTTTCTTGCCCTAGTATTTCCATATTTCAGTTCATCCATACATCAATGTCGCACATCCTCTCTTGATACCCTCGGAAGATTCCAACGATATTTTGCCGCAAAGTATCGAATCAGAACAATACATATTGCTCCCAAAACAACCGAAATGCTAATAGAAAACGGACGTAAGTATACACAAATCAATGCTCCTGCAAACGATGCACTTGCATAAATATGCTTGCGGAATATTGCCGGAGTAATGCCTGCCATCATGTCTCTTACCATACCCCCTCCACATCCGGTTATCATGCCAACTGCAATAAGTAAAAAAGTATTTTTTTCAAATCCTGCATTGCAGGCAGTATTAATTCCGATTACAGTAAATGCTGCAAGCCCTACTGCATCAAATAAGTTCATAATAAATGTATAAAAAGCCATATATCGACTTTCCATAAAAGATGTATTGAAATAAATAATAAAAAAAGTAATAATAGCCACCAGAGTAGATACTTTAGCATAAACAGAATTCTGAAACATAAGCGGTGGATGGATACCAAGTATTAAATCCCGGATAAGACCTCCGCCAACCGCCGTGACAATACTTAATACAATGACACCGAACAGATCCAGCTTTTGTTCAACGGCAACCATAGTGCCGGAAAAAGCAAAAGCAATTGTTCCGATCATCTCAATGGCAAAAATCAAATCATTTAAATCCATTTTGTATACTCCAGTCCATCTGTACATGTAATTGTACAGACTTGTTTTTTCTTATATTATTTGATATGATGTGGCAGATGCCAAAGTTATAACTGTCTAAAATGTCTGGTCATCTGTATAAATACATTTTCTTCTCATAACATATGTAGAAGATTTGAAGTGGAGGAAAAAAGATGCTTCGTACATTTACATATCTCATTCCGGAAAACGAAACTGGAAAAACCATAGAAGAATTTTTACTAAAACATCATTATTCCAAAAAAATGATAACAAAATTAACACAAACTCCAAACGGAATTTGTTTAAAAGAAAAACCGGTTTATAAAACCAAAACCTTGCAAAGTGGTGATGTCCTTCACATACAAATCCGCGATGAGGCACCATCACAAAATATTATTCCTCAGCCGATTCCTTTATCCGTTGTATACGAAGACAATGATATTATTATAATTGATAAACAGGCCGGTATGCCTATCCATGCCTCCATCGGTCATCATACCAATACCCTTTCCAATGGGTTAGCCTACTATCTCTACAATGAAAAAGATCCCTATGTATGCCGGATTATCAATCGTCTTGATCGTGATACCAGTGGTCTGGTGATTGCTGCCAAACACCTTCTTGCCAGTGGAATTTTATCCGAAATGGTCGCTAAACGTTCCATTTCACGTACATACTTAGCTTTGGCCAAAGGACTTGTTCCGGAAAAAGGTGTCATCTCCGCCCCTATTGCCCGAACAACTGACTCCATCATAGAACGCTGTGTCAATGAAATCACTGGAAAACCTGCTGTTACTCATTATCAGAGAATTGCATTTGATGGTACACTATCACTTCTCATGCTAAAATTGGAAACCGGGCGAACCCATCAGATCCGCGTTCACATGAAACATATCGGGCATCCTTTACCCGGCGATTTTATTTATTGTCCCGATTATTCCAGAATCACCAGACAGGCATTGCATGCATACTGTTTAGAATTTACACATCCGCTGTCAAATAGTCACCTTTGTCTGACGGCTCCCATTCCGGATGACTTTAAACAGGCATTTCATGGGGATTTTCCACCTATCCCTGCTTTCAAAACAGAATAACCGTTTGGCCATCCATCACTGCTGTATGGCCAAACGGTCGGAAATGGAATATCTGTCAATTTCGTTATTCAGTTTCTTTCACAGATTTAATCCGTTCTTCAATTGCCTGAATTACCGATTCTAAAACTTTTACCCTTGCGAAATACTTATTATTACCCTCTACGATAATCCATGGTGCATAGGTGGTTGAAGTCCGTAAAAGCATTTCATTGACAGCCACCTCATACTGTTCCCACTTTTCTCGGTTTCTCCAATCTTCATCTGTAATTTTCCATTGCTTGGAAGGGGTATTTTGGCGTTCCAGAAAACGGCGTTTCTGTTCTTCTTTGTCAATATGCATCCAAAATTTTAATATAACTGCCCCTGAATTTGCTATATGGCGCTCCATTTGATTAATTTCCTGATACGCACGTTTCCATTCTTCTTCCTGACAAAATCCTTCAATCCGTTCCACCATGACTCTGCCATACCAGGTACGGTCAAATATAGCTATATGACCGTTTTTCGGCATATTAATCCAAAAACGCCACAAATAATGGTGAGCTTTTTCAATATCATTGGGGGCCTGGGTTGGATGGACAGCATATCCCCTTGGATCTAAATGGCTGGTAAGACGTTTAATTGCTCCTCCCTTTCCACCGGCATCCCATCCCTCAAATCCCAAAACTACCGGAATCTGAAGACGATATATTTCACTATGAAGAAATTCCAGACGTTTTTGAAGTTTATCCATTTTTTCTTTATATGTCTCCCGATCCATGGATTTTTCCAAATCTACACCGGAAAGAGCTCCCAATTGAAACTGTCCTGATGCTGTTGGAATCTCTTCTTTTTTAATAGGCTGGTTTTGTGTTCTTTTATCCAGCTCGTACTGAAGGCGGCTTCTGACAGCAGAAATTATTTTCACTGCAGCATAATCTTTATCCGTAGCTTCTATAATTGTCCAAGGAGCAAAATCTGTGTCTGTTTGCTGAAGCATTTCTTCATTATATTTCAAATACTTTTTAAATTCTTTGTTTCTTTTTTTGTCGCCTTCACTGACCCGCCATGCCGTTTCTTTCTGTTCCAAAAGCTTATCAAACCTTTTTTTCTGTTCTTCCTTAGAAATGTAAAGAAACAATTTGATAATAACATATCCGCCATCAAAAAGCTGTTCTTCAAACGATCGAATATCCTGAAATGTCTCTTGAATTTCTTTGTCCGGTATATGGTGATCAAACCGTTCTGTCAGCACCCGCCGATACCAACTCCGATCAAAGATTGCTATTTTTCCATTTTCAGGAATTTTATTCCAGAATCGCCAAAGATATGGATGACGCTTTTCTTCTTTTGTCTCTTCGTCAATGGAATAAACAACAAATCCTCTCGGATCCATAGGCTGAATCAAACGGTTGATTTGTGTCCCTTTTCCAGCAGCCCCCAATCCTTCGAAAACAATCATAACAGGGATTTGAGAAGTGCGACATGCCCTTTGAAGAACCGAAAGTTTTTCACCTTCCTGCTTCAAAATTGCCTTCAATTCTTTTTTGTTCATAGTTTTAGAAAGATCTACCTTTTCCAGCATACAATACCTCCATTTCATTGGATGATTATTTATGATAATACCGTTAGTGTATCCAAATCTTTCAATTCTTTTTCCTGATCTGCTTGACAAAGCAATACATCGTCCATATGTTTTTTTGCTATTTTTTTTCCTCCAGTATCACCGGTTAATGAAAAAAGTTCAGGATAATAAGTTGATGCAAAAAGTACCGGATTGCCCATGTGACTTTCCCAGGACATACATGCAATTCCTTTGGAACTTGCATGCCAATTTGAAATAAGACGGGTAATGCTGGATTTTGAAATATAGGGCTGATCTGCCACCAAAAACAAACAGGCATCCGTTGTTTCACAGATTTCAGCTAGTCCAAGGGAAATCGAATGGGAAATTCCCTGATCACTTTCTGAATTAAAAACAGCTGTAAGATGATGATCCGATGCATATTTCATAATCTCAGCATATTGTGTTACTACTACCACTTCCGACAAAATCTCTTCCTGAACCGCTTTTTCCAAAATCTCCAGCCCATGCAAAAACATGGGCTTTTTATCAATGGTATAAAGTAGTTTATTGGATCCAAAACGTTTACTATTTCCTGCCGCCAGATATACCGCACCTATTTTGGAAACACACAAATCCCCCTCGCCTCCTTCAATTATTTTCCATCTTCCATAATAATACGTTCCGGAGTAATCGGAAGACTTCTAAATCGTTTTCCGGTTGCATGATATATGGCATCTGCTATTGCCGGAGCCGGAGTATTAATAACGATTTCTCCAATAGATTTTGCACCAAAAGGACCTGTCGGTTCATAGCTACTGTCAAATTCCACACGGATTTTACCTATATCCATACGTGTAGGAAGTTTATACTGCATAAATGAATTGGAATAATCTTTTCCGTTTTTACTGTATACCACATCCTCATACAGTGTCATACCAATTCCCTGTACCAAGCCTCCTTCTGTCTGAACACGGGCCAGATTCGGATTAACAACTGTACCGCAATCTACTACGGCTACATAATCAATCAACTCCACTTTTCCTGTTTCCATATCCACTTCCACTTCTGCCATTCCTACCATAAAAGGCGGTGGGGATACTGGAGAATAGTGAGACTCTGTAGCAAAAAGTGCATTGTCATTGGCACACATAGCCTCATTGGCCAAATCTTTTAACGAGACAAATACCGACGGATCGGAAAGGCAATAAACTTTTTTTCCATCAAAATCTACCTGTTCCGGATCACATTTTAATAGTTTTGCCCCTTCCTTCATAATTCTTTTTCTTAAACTTTCGCAGGTTTTTACTACAGCCATACCAGTTAAATATGTGGTACTGGATGCATAAGAACCGGAATCATAAGGAGATACATCCGTATCCACTCCATAAACAGCAATATTATCCAAATCACATTCCATACAGTCTGCAACCATCTGTGCTAAAATGGTATCACATCCTGTTCCCATATCTGAAGCACCAATCATCAAAGAATAAAATCCGTCATCATTGACTTTAATGGAAACAGATGCAGTATCCACATTGGAGATAGACGAACCCTGCATAGCGAGCGCCATACCCACACCGCGCATCTTTCCATTTCCCATGTCTTTTACCGGGAATTTATCATCCCATCCAAACAGTTTTTTTGCCTGGGAAAGACATCCTTCCAAATGGCAGCTATTGGCTGTCTCCCCATAATATGCTGGCATGAGATCTCCTTCTTTTGTCATATTCATTTCACGTATCTTAACCGGATCAATTCCCAGTTTTGCCGCCAATTCATTTACTGCCGATTCCACAGCAAAAATACCCTGAGTTGCCCCATATCCGCGATAAGCACCTGCAGACATCACATTTGTATATACCACATCATAGGTGAAGCGGAATGCATCTACACGACTGTAAAGCGGAATTGATTTATGTCCGCTTAATCCTACCGTAGTCGGACCATGTTCTCCGTAAGCTCCCGTATTGGAGAGTGTATGAACATCAATTGCCCGAATCCGTCCACTTTTATCTGCTCCCAACCGAACATGTACTTCCATCTCATGACGTGGTGTCGATGCGATCTGTGATTCTTCTCTGGTAAATATCATCTTTGCGGGTTTTCCTGTTTTCCAGGTAACAAAAGCAGGATAAACTTCGGCAAGCGATGTCTGCTTTGCACCAAAACCGCCACCGATACGTGGTTTTACAACACGGATTTTTGATTTCGGAATATCCAATGCATGAGAAAGAATACGACGGATATGAAATGTAATCTGGGTCGATGCCACCATATTCAATCGTCCATATACATCTTTATAACTGAAAGCCCGGAATGTTTCCATCATTGCCTGCTGATTTGCTTTTGTGTGATACGTCTGATCTATTACATAATCACATTCATTTAAAATCGCATCCACATCTCCCTGCTCGTCTTTGCCACACGCGCAAAGATTGCGTTTATTATCAGCTCCGACATCACAGAGTGCGTGCCAATCTTCTTCCGGATGTACTAAAATCGGGTTATCTTTTGCTGTATGGAAATCCAAAACCGGTTCCAGAACTTCATATGTCACTTTAATCATTTTAAGAGCCCGGTCAACACATGCATCATTTTCGCCCGCCACAATCGCCACCGGATCCCCTACGTAGCGTACCCGCTGATCCAGAATCAAACGGTCATATGGACTGGGTTCCGGATAAGTTTGTCCGGCCATAGTAAAACGCTTTTTTGGTACATCCTTCCAGGTAAAGATACATTCAATTCCAGGGATTTTTTTTGCAATATCCGTATTAATTTCTTTGATCCATGCATGAGCATGAGGGCTACGCAGCACTTTTACTATTAAACAATCAGCCGGAGCCAGATCATCCGTATAGACTGGTTTTCCGGTAACAAGAGCCATAGCATCTTTTTTTCGTACGGGGGTATTTACAAATTTCATTCAGACACCTCCTCTTTCTTTTTGGCCAAGTATGCCTGAATTGCACGTTCCTGACCTACAAATCCACTGCAGCGACATAAATTTCCGGCTAAATATTCACGAATTTCTTCCTCTGTCGGATCATTCAATTCCTTCATCATCGCAAGAACATTCATGATAAAACCCGGATTACAAAATCCGCATTGCTCCGCTCCCTGATCAGCCAAAAATGCACCAAACTCTTCTGCTTCTTTCTGCAGACCCTCTAACGTTGTGACATGCTTTCCGTTGACTCTGGCAGCCAATGTGGAACAGGATAATACTGGTTTTCCTTCCACCAAAACAGTACATAAACCACAGTTTGCTGTTTCACACCCTCTTTTTACACTGTAACATCCTTTTGTTCGAACATAATCCAAAAGCAGGATGTCATCAGGAATGATATCTTCTATTTGTTTTCCATTTAACCAAAATTTTATCGTCATATTACTCCTCTTATTCTTATTATTCATTTAGGATACTACATGTATCCTTATTATTTTTTTATTTCTGATTATTTTAAAATTTCTTTTACAGCTCTTTTTATTAAAACTTTACACAAATGCTGGCGGTATTCTTTTTTCGCACGCATATTGCTTCCAAAAGAAATATTTTCCAAAACATATGCTGTCATATTATCAATCTGCACTTCACTTAATTCCGAAGAAGTTCCTTCCTGCCAACAAAGAACAACTGCTTTCCCCGGTCTGGCACCAACGGAAATCAACCATCCTTCCTGCTCGTCAAAAGAAAGAGCAACTGCCAAAACAGGAAAATCCGTGGCTGTATTGCGCATAGACTGATATGATATTCGTTTTCCTTTTTTCGGAAGAATAATACGGACTAAAATATCATTATCATAAGGCATAGAGGCGAAATCAGAAATAGAAACTATCCCACCCTTATACAGTTCTACCTTTGCATCCAAAGCCATAAAACACGTCAATACATCAGAGAAGCCAAAACGCCCATAAATACTTCCGCCCACTGTAGCACAATTACGAAACTGAACACCTACAATATGACGAACACATTCTTTTAAGGCTCCCTGGAAATATTCGTTTAATTGCTGATTGGTCTCCAGGTCATGCAAAGACACCATACATCCAATGGAAAATGCATCCTCATTTTCTTCTATCTGATCCAAATGCAATGCAGATAAATCAATTACCGTTTGGTAATTTTGCTTTCCCATCTTCATCCAAGCCATTCCACCTAAAATCTTATTGGTTTTTTTCTGGTTCAATTGCCAGGCTTCTTCCAAATTTTGGGCTAATACATAATTTTTTGCGTGAAACAAATTCATATCCTCCTATTTTTTACTTTTATATTTCATAAATACAACATATTCTCTACATGAGAGGTGCAATCAAGCGGAGAACCCGTCCGCATAATTTCTTCCTTATGGGATAGCGGTAGCAATTTTCCAATGTTATTTCCTCACACAATCCCAAGGTTTCTTGAAAATCATGTTCTATAGTTTTAATTTCTTCATTTTGATACATATAGACAGCACATTCAAAATGAAGATATAAACTTCTAAAATCCAGATTGATCGTTCCCACCACAGCTTTGCAATCATCCGATGTAAAAACCTTGGCATGTACAAATCCAGGTGTATACTCATAAATTTTTACACCGGCTTTCAGCAGAACAGGATAATATGTTCTGGCAAGAAGATATGCATACAATTTATCCGGTATATGCGGCATAATAATAATTACTTCAATGCCACATTTTGCGGCGTGCGTCAAAGCTGTCTGCATTTCATTATCTAAAATTAGATATGGTGTCATAATATGAACATAGTGGGATGCATGCTGAATAATATCCATATACACCATTTCACCCACACTTTCATGATCCAACGGACTGTCACCATACGGCATCACATAACCATAAGAGGGACTGACCGTATCCATCTGAAAAGTTTTAGTAATGTAATCGGAATAATGATCCTCTTCTTTCTCTGTAATATCCCACATTTGAAGAAACATAATGGTAAAGCTTTTTACAGCATCTCCCTGAAGCCGGATACCTGTATCTTTCCAATGCCCATATACTTCTTTTTCATTGATATATTCATCTGCTAAATTAATTCCACCGGTAAACGCGGTATGTCCGTCAATTACTGTTATTTTTCGATGATCTCTGTTATTTTGTTCCGTAGAAAGGGCAGGACGAACCTGAGAAAACGGTTTACATTTGATTCCCATATTTTGAAGTGTCTTGGCATAATTATATGGCAAAAGAACCAAAGAACACATTCCATCATACATAAATCTTACATCTACGCCTGCTTTTGCTTTCCGAACCAGAATATCCAAAACAGAATCCCATACTTTTCCATATGCTACAATAAAATATTCCATAAAAATAAATTTTTCTGCTTTTTCCAATTCCTGCAGAAGATCCGGATACATTTTATCTCCCAAAGAATAGTATGTCACTTTTGTATTTTGATAAATTGGGTATCCTCCGAAATGATTCATATAATGTACCATAGATGCCACTTGCGGACTTTCTTTTTTCAAACGTTTTTTTGTCTCCGGATCCTGCAACAGATAGGGGGCTGATTTTTGAATCAATTTCCTATGGCGTATATTAATTAATTTTGTACCGGGTGACAATTGAACAAAAAGATACATTAACACTCCAAAAATCGGAATCACCAATACCAGAATCATCCAGGTCAGTTTAAATGCCGGATTTTCATTTCGATTCAAAATACAAATCATCACTACACCCGACAGCACTGTAAAAATAAGATACGCATAATTTGTATATTCGCTTAGATAGCCAAACGTAAAAATTAAAACTCCAATTTGCAAAAGAAGAAGCAATACAATAATTGCTGTTCGGCTAAAAATAATGCGAAATAATTTTTTCATAAGCAGTTACCTCGAATTAATAACAAATATTCCATGGGCATATTTCTCCTTTGTACTACGTTCATAAAATATCCATGGGTGATTATACCGTTTTCTATTTCTTTTTACAATCCTTTTTTAATTTCATTATAGCCTGTTTTTTCACATTATGCCACAAAAAAAGAAAGGAAATCTTAACTAAACAGATTCCCTTTCTCTTTAAACATTAATCCAATTCACTCCGATACTGACCCGGTGTTTTCCCGGCATATTTTTTAAAGCGCCGGATAAACACATGATCATCTTCATAGCCAACTGCCAAACTCACTTCTTTCACACGCATTTTTGTATCTGATAAAAGTACTTTCGCTTTTTCGATACGGATAATAGCCAAATAATCGGATGGACTGATACCCATTTCATTTTTAAATGTCACAGCCAACGTTACTCCGCTTATTTGCAAAAAATCCGCCAATGTACTCATGGTCAAATCCGGATTTTGGAAATTTTCTTTCATATAAGAAATTGCTTCTGATACAATATCTGATTTCTGATTACCAGATACTTGCTTAGTTTCAATTAACTTTCTACATATTTCGCAAAGTATATCATTGAAATCTTGGATTGTCAGACATTGTGACAAAGCAAAAACATTATAAATATTTTTAAAATTAACATGATTCGAATTCCATTCTGTAATCATCATATGAATAATATCATTATAGAAAATACGAAATGTCAAAAGTGATTGTCTGCTGGATTTTAAACACATACAGATTTCTTGCACCACTGTTTCTGCTTCATTGATATCCTTAGAGCGAATGGCATTCTTTAATCTCTGCAGATATACATCAGGTACCAATTCCAATTGTTGTTTATCTGCCACATCTTCAAAATAGATAATACGGCTGTTGTCAATGAGAAAACGATTATCAAATGCCGAATTTGCTTCCAGATAAGCATTGGATGCTTCTGAAAAATCACTGTGAAAGCCACTGACTGACATAACAAAATTTTCACAGTAACTTTTTCCTATCGCAAAAAACTCTTCAAATAATTTTTGCATAGCAACGACTTCATCACTAAATACAACAAATAAACTTTGATTATTATTGATTAAATGAATACCAAATCCATTTCCGTTTTCTTCCAACAGATTCAACATAATTTCATGAGCTTTATTTTCATTGCTGTTCTCATTATCTCCCATTAAGACTACAGCAAAAAAATCATAATCCACATTTAATTTCACATTTTGAGCTTCCAAAACAATCTCATCTCTGTCCCTGTATTCATTTCGCACAAACGTACTGATAAATTTTGTACGTCGCAATGGAATATTTTCTTCCTGTGCTTTTTTATTCGTTTCTACCAGAATACGAATTCCATTTTCTATAGTTTCCAAATTGTAATGCGCATCCTCATTATCATTTAAAAGCAATGTGATTTTTTTCATTTTTCTTGTCAGACTGCGAAACAATGCAACAATTGCAAAAGAAGTCGGAATACTGCAGACAGAAAGAATAAAAAGAATTCCCCACTGTCCACTCATAATTTTATTCTGAAATACGCGCATGGGTTGAACGGTACAATACGTAATACCACTTTCACCAGTAATAGTAGTAACAAGAAATCTCTCATTTTCTATTGTCGTTTCCGTTTGTTCATATGTACCATATGAAGTATTTGGCTGAATCGCAGAGGCATCCAAATTTAAATTACCTCTGGAAAGGATCGGTGTCTCTTTCCAAAAAATGAAACTTTGTCGGCTATCTTCTGATTCATGAAACAATAAATTATCATAATAGGGGGCACCAACCAAAAAAAGCATAGTACTATTCTTTTTCGGCTCTACAGGAAGAATATAAATCACAGAATCTGAAAGCAAATCACGAAACTGCTGTGTTAAATATCCGGTTATTTTCTGTTCCGGAAGGACATGCATACCACTATTTTCCTCATATAAAAGCGCAGATAAGCTTTCTCCAGATGTCACACTCAGCAATAATCCCTGCGTCAAAAAGCGATCAAGTGAAACGGATGTTGTAGGAGTATAAAGATATTGATCTCCATGATAGAAAAATAATATTTGACTGAAAAATTGACTCACAGATGTATAACGATAAAGTTGCTCCTCCAAAGCAATACTTTTCTTAGGAGACTCTTTTAAAACAAATTCCACAGAATTACCTGATAAACTCATTTGCGTAATAATATCTTCCAATGATTTCATATCATTCTCATGGTGATTCACAACAGAATTTAAATACGTTCTATTACTATCTTTAAAATCATTAAAAATGGTTTCATAATAAAAATGGTACAAATAGCTTCCCATAACCACAATGATCAACACAATAATGATACTAAATGCCAATATATAAATGAGCAAATTTCTATTTTTCAAATCAACAATCAATTTTTTCATAAACGGTCGATCCTCCCTTTCATTTCAGAAACAAGCCAGGGAGCTGTCCACATATATACAGCTCCCTCTGATCGGCCTGACATTTTTACTTTAAGTCCATTTGATCAATGGCATCCTGATACATTTTAATATAATCGGATACTCCCATATTGTCAAACATAGTGACGAAAGCATTCCAACTTTCATCCGTCACTCCATCTGTGATAAAAGCTGCTACATTTTCCACAACAGCATTATTTATATCTGTTTCTTTCAGAGAACTGTTTTGCAGCTGTTCAGATGTGAGTGGAGCCAGATCCAAATAATCATTGGAATATTTTTGCATAACGCCAGCTTCCTCATATGCTTCACTATACTCTGTTTTTTCAATACGCTGTGGAGACATATTAAATACATCCGAATAGTAATTACTTGGTGCAAAAAACAATGTATTACAATCCAAATAGTTTTTTGTACCGGTTGTATCCGTTACAAGTGAATTGATCTTTCCGTTTTCATCATATTCCCATCCGGTTCCCTCCTGTCCATAATACAGAGAAAACATGGTTTCTGTCTCAAGCAGAGAATCCAGCCAACGCATGGTTTCCGGTACATGTTCGTTAGAAACGGTTACATAAGCGCCATTGCTTGCCATCTCCATTAAACGATAAAGGCTTGCCTGACTTCCTTCTGGAGCCACTGGTGTATATAAACTGCATGTCTGAGCTACCGTATCATCCCATCCCATAGCTGTCAATCTCCAGGCATTAAAGAATCCGACATTTCCATCTTTAATTTTTGTCTCTATGGTATTGATATCCTGTGAAACAATTTCCGGATCAAGCAGGTCTTCTTCAAACAGCATATGTAACCATTCCATACAATCACGGAAGCCCTCCTGAGTTGGTGTCAGCTGAACCTGCTTATTATCATCAATGTATATCCATTTATCCGGATCACATGGAATTCCAAACATAGGAAGCATATAGCGGATACCATAAAATCCCGTATCTACGCCCATTTCAAGCGGTACTTCATCCGCTTCACCATTTCCATTTGGATCCTGGGTTTTAAAGGCACGAAGAGCATCCGTTAATTCATCCAATGATTTCGGCATATCAAGATTAAGTGCATCCAACCAGGACTGATTAATAAAAAACGGCTGATTTGTATTAATATTTTGTGCTACCAAATATCCTACCGAATATTTCTGTCCATCTGATGCCACCAGCCCCATGGTAGGATCTTCCTCTTCCGCTTCAATTCTTTCCGTATAGTTTGGCATATATTTCTCTGTCAAATCGTCTACAGGTATCACCAAATGCTGTGTCACACCAAATTCTTCATCAATTCCTTGGCTGTTGGCCGCCAGAATGATATCCGGATATTCACCGGATGCAAACATCAGATTTAATTTTGTATCCCAGTCAGATCCCTTTATTACTTCCCATTCAATATGGATCCCTGTCTTTTCCTCCAAAGCCTGAACAGCAGGCATTTCATTGGGATCAATCATAGAATCCACATCACGAATGCAAAACATTACTTTTAATGTTAAAGGCTCTTTGACAATGGGATATCCGGTTTCATTAAAATTATCATTTTCCTGGTTTTGTGTGTCGGCAACGGCTGTATTGTCGTTTCCTGTATTCTCCTCTGATTTTTGAGAACTACTATTTCCACAACCAGAAAGCAATGTGAAAACCATAGCTGATGCCAATACACAAACCATAAATTTTTTCTTTCTCATAGATAAAATCCTCCATTTCCGTGGTTTTAAACCACTCTTTTTTATTATGAAATATCTTTCATTTTTTCAATTATCCTTTTAAAGATCCAATCATAACTCCCTTTTCAAAATATTTCTGCATAAAAGCGTATAACACAACTACTGGCCCAGTAGCCACCACAATAATGCAGTATTTTGCCACATTGGCAATACGCGTTGCTTCATTAATCGATGCAGCATTTTCCGATATGGATACCATGTAGTCTCCTGATTTATCCACCTGAAGTGTCGCCAGAATCTCTTTTAACACTGTTTGAAGCGGCAGCAATTCCCTGTCACGTAAATACACCAGACCTGTAAAATAATCATTCCATTTTGCAACCCCATAATAAACAATTAAAACGGCTATAATTGTTTTAGATAAAGGAATAATAATCTTAAAAAAATAGTTAAAATGACTGGCACCATCCAACATGGCTGCCTCATATAACTCATTTGGAATACTTGTCTGTATAAAAGTCCGTGCCACCATCATATTCCAAACACTGACACATCCCATCAAAATCATAATAAAAGGTGTATTATACAATCCAATATCTTTCATTACCAAAAATGTCGGAATCAATCCCCCATTAAAAAACATTGTGAAAATAAAAAAGAAATTCAAAATTCCTTTTCCGGCAAATTTAGGTCTGGACAATGTATAAGCCGCTGTCAGAGTCACAAAAATACTAATAATAACACTGACTACAGTATAGACAATAGAATTACCATACGATCGGAGCATTTCTGAATATTGAAATACGGCCTTATATCCAATCAGAGAAAAATCAACTGGATGCCAGATTACTTCTCCTCTTACAATAGCATCCGGATCGGATACGGATGCTATAACTACAAGATATAACGGATATAAAATGATAAACATGATTACAATCCAGAAAATCGTATTAAATATGTAAAAAATCCGATTACTCATACTCATAGTTTTCTTTTTCTGTCTTTTGCTCATATACCTTTCCCTCACAATCCAATCTTTACAGTCATCAGAACAAACCAACGTCCGTAATTTTCTTAGAAATCTTGTTAACGGTAATAATCAAAATAAAATTTATCAGATTTGTAAACAAACCAATAGCTGCTGTATAGGAAAACTGACCACTGCCAAGACCGACATTATATACATACACTCCTATAATATCCGATGTAGAAACATTTCCCGGTGTCTGCATAACAAGAACTTTATTGGTATCGCTGTTTACCAACTTACCGCAATCTAATATAAACACCATTACAGCGACTGGTACTAAACTTGGCAAATCAATATATCGGATTTTTTGCCACACACTGGCACCGTCAATGTCAGCAGCTTCATAAAGTTCCTGGTCAACACCTGCCAGGGATGCAATATAGAGAATAGTTCCCCATCCTGCCGACTGCCACACACCAGATGCGATATAGATACTACGGAATGCCTCTGGTTTTGACATAAAATCAATGGTTTTTAATCCCAGAGATTCCCTTAGTATATTAAAAATACCGGCACTGGGAGACAGAAAAATATACAACATTCCAGCCAGAACAACTGTAGAAATGAAATAAGGAATATAAATACATGTCTGAATGGCACGTTTGGTTCGATCTCCACGAATTCTGTTCAACAAAATTGCCAAAATCAACGGTACCGGAAAGCTCCACAGTAAATAATAAATATTTAACAATAATGTATTCAACAGCAATCGTTTGAAATAATAGGCATGAAAAAAATCAGTAAAATTTTTCCATCCTACCCAAGCACTTCCGGCAATCCCATCCACTGCTTTGTAATCTTTAAAAGCGATTTGAATTCCATACAATGGCATATAGTTGAATACAAAGAAATAAATGACTGCTGGTAAAATCAATATGTATAACTGCCAGTTCTTTTTGAGAATATTCGTAATACTCTCTTTCTTTTTTGGAACTCTTACTTGTACTCCTTTTTGAGTTCTCATTGCACCCGCTCCCTTCTGTGGTTTGTTTTATACCAAAAAGTATAGTGTCAGCAGGCATTCATTGTAAAGTGTTTAAAATTTTAACCATAAATCCGGAATCTCATTGGCGTTTTGTTTATAAAATCAACAAATACAAAAGAGAAAATATAAGAAATCAATAAATCTACCAAGAATTACAGAAACAAAAAAAGACTCTGAATCCTATTCCAGAATTCAGAGTCTCGCCCATAAATGGAGCTGAGGGGAATCGAACCCCTGTCCGAAAGCCCATCCATTAAAGTTTCTCCCATTACAGTTGATCTTTATTCATTCCCTCGTCACCTTCCCGGTCAACAGGGAAAGTAACTCAGTAGCTTCATCATTCTTTTACTATCTCAAAGCTTTGACAGTAAAGGTCCCCGCATCCTTTGATGCCGCGTGACTGAATCGCGGGAAATTCAGGCGCGACAGCTGCCACTAGGCAGCGTAAGCGTAATCTTCTTGATTAGCGTTTATATTTAATTTCCAGCTTTTTACGTGGATCTGGTCCACGAATGGCTTCTCTAACTTCAAAACCCCCGTCGAAACCAGTACAACCCCTGGTTATATCAATCTTTCTTTTCTATATTAATAGAAACAAAAGATCTTTCTTATTATAACAGCGACAACGGGATTTGTCAATTTTTTATTTACGCGCAGACAACGAGCCATGTGAGGATGCTTGCATACACATATGACGACTGTACACGAACGTGAAAAACTCGCAAAGCATGTTTCTTATCAAACTACTAATCCAAGCATTTCCAGTACAATGGGTGTAATAAAAAGAGTAATCAATACACCGGAAATAACCCCAATAATCACATCACTAGGATAATGTACAAATAAATACATTCTTGAAAATCCAATTATTGTCGCAATCACTATAGCAGGAACACCAATACCAAGATTCAGCTTGCATAAAGCAACTGCCATAGCAAACGAAGTAGCTGTATGTCCGGAAGGACAAGAAGATCCCCAAGGTCGTTTGATCATTGGAGGATAGTTTCCAAATATATCACATGGCCTGGCTCTTTTAAAGAAGCTTTTTATTACAATATTATTTAAAAAAGCACAAAAAGCAAGGGAAATAATCAAAATCAATGCCTCTGTTTTTCTTTTTGCTATTATATAGCCAAGTATCACTGCAACCCATATTAATCCACCATTTCCCATGATAGTAGCAATTAACATAATTTTATCTAAAATTGGATTGTGCATTTTTTGAATACGAAGTAAAACTTTCCCTTCCAATCTTCTCTCAAATTCGTGGTTCAAATTATAACCTCCCTAAAATCAGTTCTTATCATTGGTCTGACTGCCATTTCCACTGACCGGAATTGCATCTCCCATAATGCGAGCCTGAGGTTGACAAATGGCATTGACAAAATCCTTTGTACGAGCCAATAGTTCGCGGGACTCTCTGGCAAGTGTTCCAGAAAAAATCTGTTGATCACAAGCAACGCCATAGGCATCCATTCCAAGAGCCCGGGCAAGATATACCGAACGATACAAATGGTATTTCTGTGTCACGATCACAGGACGCTCAACCTGAAAAATAAAGCGTGCCCGATACATGGAATCGTACGTATTCAACCCCGCATGATCCATAAATATAGCATCATCAGGAATACCCGCCTGTTTCAAATATGATTTCATAACGTTCACTTCATCATAAGATTCTTTGTTATGATCGCCACTGACAATAATCTTATCCGATACTTTCTGATCGTATAAAAGAATCGCGCGATCCAAACGTTCTTTTAAAATTGGGCTTGGCTCATTATTTTTGTATACACCTGCTCCCAAAACCAAAATACAATCACTTTGAATATTTTGTGATTGGTTTTCATAAAATGTAACCAAATTTTTTGATTCTATAATATAAGAAGAGACAGAATGTTTTATCCATAAATTGGTTGCCAGAATAAAACCACCGCAAAGTACACCCAAAATAGCAACTGCCAAAACTATTTTTTTCCAAATTCTGTGTTTTGTCTTGGTGCCCACTCTCCTGCCCCTTTCTTTTTATCTATTAATACAGATTTTTTATCTTAAAATCCCTTTCACTTTCCCGGCGCATATCTTTTTTCGCAATATCGTCCCTCTTATCATACAGTTTTTTTCCTTTTGCCAAAGCAATCTCCAATTTTACCAAACTTCCCTTAAAATAAACTTGTAAAGGCACGATAGTATATCCCTTTTGCGTCATTTTGCCCTCTATTTTATTAATTTCTCCACGATTTAATAATAGTTTTCGCACACGCAGAGGATCTTTATTGAATATGTTTCCCTTTTCATATGGGCTGATGTGCATATTATAAATCCAAACTTCACCCTTTTCAACCCGAATAAATGATTCTTTTAAACTGCATTTGCCCATTCGCAAAGATTTCACTTCCGTCCCCGCCAATGCAATTCCTGCCTCATATTTATCTTCTATAAAATAGTCATGGTATGCTTTCTTATTATTTGCAATTAATTTCGTGCCTGCTCCCATAATTTAAAAACTCCTCTTCTTCTTCATCATATCTATCATATAAAACAAAATCAATGGTTTTCATCAACGGATCTGCACCATCAACCATGATTTTAACCCGTTCACCCAGCTTATACGTTTTTCCGGTCATTTCACCCACCAGACAATATTCATCTTCTAAGAAACGATAGTAATCACCTTCCATGGAAGATACATGAACCAACCCCTCCACCGTATTATCTAATTCTACATACATACCATAAGCAGTAATTCCACTGATCACACCATCGAAAAGTTCCCCTATATGCTTTCTCATATATTGAACTTTCTTTAATTTAATAACTTCACGTTCAGCTTCTTCTGCCCTGCGTTCTGTCTGGCTGGACTGTTTAGCTACCTCAGGAAGAATATGGTCGAAATGTTTAACTTTCGATTCATCCAGACATCCATGTAAATTTTCCTTAATGATCCGATGAATCTGCAAATCCGGATACCGCCGAATCGGAGAAGTAAAATGGCAATAATATCGCGCTGACAAGCCAAAATGTCCCAAGCTTTCTGTTGAATATTTTGCTTGTTTCATAGAGCGAAGCATAAGGCGGCTGATCAGCGGTTCGTTGGGCGTATTATCAATTTTTTCTAGAAGCTTGGCCAGCTCCTTCGGATGAATTTCCCGATTCGTTAAATGCAGTGTATACCCAAAATTGTTAATAAATGCGGCAAACTTTGCCATTTTCTCCTCATCCGGATTTTCATGAACGCGATATAAAAATGGTAACTCCTGCCAATAATAATCTTCTGCCACTGTCTCGTTAGCAGCCAGCATAAAATCTTCTATCAATTTTGTCGCTACATTACGCTCATAAGGTTTAATCTCCACCGGACGTCCTTTTTCATTCAGAACAATCTTTGATTCAGGAAAATCAAAGTCAATCGCCCCACGGGAAAAACGCTTTTTACGAAGGATCCCACTGAGTTCTTCCATTCGCTGAAACATAGGAACAAACTCATGATATTCTTCCATAAGCTCCTTATCGTGATCGACTAAAATCTTCTTAACTGCAGTATAACTCATTCTTCTGTCAACGCGCAAGACTGTTTCCACAATTTTATGATTTAAAATCGTTCCTTTAGAATCAATCTCCATTATACAACTTAATGCCAGACGATCCGTACCAGCATTTAAGGAACAAATCCCATTGGAAAGCTTTTGGGGAAGCATGGGAATCACACGATCAATCAAATATACACTGGTTCCTCTTTTTAAAGCTTCTATATCCAGCGCACTGCCTTCTTTCACATAATGTGTTACATCAGCAATATGAACTCCCAAACAATAATTATCCCCTTCTTTTGTCAATGTAATCGCATCATCCAAATCTTTCGCATCTTCTCCATCGATTGTAACCGTCTGCCAATCTCTGATATCCAATCGACCATCCAGGGATTCTTCACTAATATCATCAGGAATACTCTCCAGCTCTTTTTCCACATCAGCAGAAAAACGCATGGGAATTTCATAGGATTTGGCAATTGATAAAATATCTGTTCCAGGATCATTTACATGTCCCAAAATTTCCCGAATCTTTCCTTCCGGTTTTTTTCTGGCATCTCCGTACGAAGTTATATGAACAGAAACTTTCTCTCCGTTTCTGGCACAAAGACTTTTTTCCAAAGGCACAAAAATATCACGGGTTATTTTGGGATTATCTGGTACTACAAATCCAAATGTTTTATTTTTGTGAAAGGTACCAATTACATCGGTATATCCACGTTTAAGAACCCGTATAATTTTTCCTTCCGCTTTTTTTCCATCCTGTTCCCTGTTTTTTAATACAATAAGTACCTTATCCCCTTGCAAAGCATCTTTCATATCATCTGCTGAAATAAATACATCTTCTTCTCTTCCTTCTATTTTCACAAACCCGAATCCCCTTGGATTTGTCTCTAACGTTCCGGAAATTGCAAAAGCCTCCGTCAATCCATACTTTCCTCTGGAAGAAATACTAATCCTTCCTTCTTCCAGTAATTCATCTAAGATCTTTGTAAATTCCCTCCGCATTTGTTTGGGAACCTGAAAAACTGATGCCAGTTCTTTTGCTTTCATTGGAACATATGCTTTTTCTTCCATAAATTCCAATATCATTTTTTTCCTTCTTTCAATTACATCTATTTCGCTCTGTAATTCTTCTTTCATATAATTCTCCAATCTTTTGATCATATATTTACTAACGCTTTTTATCACGCATACTGCAAAAAAACACTCTCGGTTTTACCCAAGAGTGTTTCAGCCGTTTAGAAATTAATATTTAAAACGATAGCCAATACCATAAAAGCTATGGCTAAAATCGTAGTTCCACGTTCCAACTTTCCTTCCACAGAACGTCCCTTATTCTTTCCCCAATAGGTCTCTGCAATACCGCTGATGGAACCGCTCAGACCCGCTGATTTTCCTTCTTGAAGCAATACTAAAACAGTAAGGCCGATACAAATCAATATAAATATAACGGAGATTACTATTCTTAAAATTTCCATATTTCCCTCTCATTCCAGCTGAAGTTATAACAGCCTGTATTTATTTCTGTAAAACAGCAGACAACGTGAATTTGATAATCCGTATCTTACCTGCAGTATAAACAAATCCCTTTCGCTTTGCTGCACAGTTTTAGCTTTTGTAATAACAAAATAGGAATGCACACCCATTCCCTTAAACAAACACATATAGTTTATCACACTAGAAAAGAAATCGCAAGTATTTTTCACAATTATTTGAAATTTCATACTTAAATATAAGAAAAAAGCTGGCACACTTATCTCCATCGTTATAAGTATGCCAGCATCTTGTTTCACTGATAAACAGTTATCTCTGAATGATTATTTACGCAGCTCAATTCCAAGAGCAGTTAATCCATTCAAAATTTTATCCATCACAGTATTTACTTCCTTGTCCTCTAATGTATGGTCTGCGGCACGGAATGTAATGGAATACGCCACAGATTTATATCCTGCCATAATCTGTGCCCCTTCATAAATATCAAAAAGATTGTAGCTTTCCAAAAGTTTTCCGCCATTCTTTTCAATAATTTCTTCTACCTGACCCACTAAAATTTCCTTCTTCATCACCATACTGATATCACGGGTCACAGACGGATATTTTGCAATACCTGCATATTTTCTGTCAAATGTAGCATATTCACATACATATGGCATATCAATGACAGCAATATATACACGTTCACCGATTCCGTAATTCTCCGCCACGGTAGGATGAATTTCACCTAAATATCCTACAGTCTGATCTTTGTAAATTATTTCTGCCTGACGTCCAGGATGAAGGAACGTTTTTTGTGCATTGGGATTGTAATGAATCTTTTCATTCATCCCCACCTTATCAAAGAATTCTTCTACGACGCCCTTCATGGTGAAGAAATCCCCTTCTCCGTACATTCCAAGTGTAAACTGTGTCCGTTCATCCGGAAGTTCTGTCACCGGAAGTTTTTTAGGAAGATAAATATTTCCAATCTCATATAAACGAACATTCTTATTTCTTCTGTTATAATTTGTGGACAATGACGTAAGCATACCATTCAAAGGTGTGGTACGCATAATACTGTAATCCTCTCCCAAAGGATTCAGAATAGTAATCACTTTACGAAGCGAAGATTCTTCCGGAATCAATAACTTATCAAATACTTTCGGACTTTCAAAGGAATAGGTCATAGCCTGGCTGAATCCGCAAAACTCTGCTATATTTTTAGCCACTTCCTCGATACGCAGTTTAAAAGACAGCTTTCCTGTTGTAGCCTCTCCACATGGAAGAGTAGTAGGTATATTATCATATCCGAAGAAACGTGCTACTTCCTCAGCAATATCTGCTTTACGTTCCAAATCCTGACGGAATGTAGGAACAATAATATCACCGGAAGTCTCATCATAAACCAATTCCAAAGGCTTAAAATAAGAAAGCATCTCTTCTTTGGTTAAATTGGTTCCCAAAAGACGGTTGATATATTCTGGATCAAACGGAACACGACGTTCTTCTCTTTTTACCGGATAATAATCAATCATTCCGCCTACAACTTCACCACATCCCAATTCTTCAATCAACTGACATGCGCGATTAATTGCTGCTTCAGCATTATTAGGATCAAGTCCTTTTTCAAATTTTCCGGAAGCATCTGTCCGCAATCCCACTTTTTTCGCTGACAAACGAATATTGGTTCCGTCAAAACATGCTGATTCAAATACCATAGTTGTCACATCATCTGTTATCTTGGAGTTTTCTCCACCCATGATACCAGCGATACCAACTTCCTTTTCTCCGTCACAGATCATAAGAATAGAAGAATCCAGTTTTCTGACCTGCTTATCCAGCGTTTCAAATTCTGTGTTATCCTGAGCACGCTTAACCACAATTTTATGATCTGCAATCCTGTCATAATCATACGCATGCATAGGCTGACCATATTCTTCCATTACATAATTTGTAATATCAACAATATTGTTGATCGGACGAATTCCGCTTGCAGCCAGACGTCTCTGCATCCACTTTGGAGATGGTCCTAATTTAATATTCTTTACCATTCTGGCACAATAGCGTGGACAAAGTTCCTGATCTTCTACTTCAACCTGAAGATAATCGTGAATATTCTCACTATTTCCGGTTGCCTTCACCACCGGAGGATAAAATGGCTTTCTAAATGTAGCAGCAGCTTCCCTTGCAATTCCTACAACACTGTAACAATCCACACGGTTAGAAGTTATTTCATATTCAAAAACATGATCATGAAGCCCCAAAAGTTCCACAGCATCTGCTCCAACCGGTGCTTCCGGATCAAAAATATAAATACCATTTTCCGGTGCTTCCGGATACATTTCCCGAGAGGAACCAAGCTCTTCAATGGAACACATCATACCAAAGGATTCCACACCTCTCAATTTTCCTTTTTTTATTTTGATTCCATTTTCCGGCATAGGACCGCCATCATGTCCACCAGCCACACATCCTCCTACAAGAACGACTGGAACCTTATCCCCTTCCTTTACGTTGGGAGCACCTGTGACAATCTGAATGATTTCACTGCCAATATTCACCTGACAAATGATAAGTTTATTTGCATCCGGATGTTTTTCGATTTTTTCAATCTGTCCTACCACAATTTTATCCAGATTTTTATCCAGACTGGTATATCCTTCCACCTTCGTACCAGATAATGTCATAGCATCTGTATATTCTTGTGCAGTACATGTAAGATCAGGTACATATGCCTTAATCCATGATAATGCTGTATTCATGAGAAATTCTTCTCCTTTCTTCACCAATGATTTTCTAAATGTATAAACGCTTTGTCAAAACAAATCTTCATTCTTAAAATTGCTTTAGGAATCTTGTATCATTTTCATAGAGAAGGCGCATATCATCAATTTCATATTTCAAAAGCGCAATACGTTCCAAGCCAACACCAAATGCAAAGCCGCTATATTCTTCCGGATTAATTCCGCACATCTCCAACACACGAGGATGAACCATACCACATCCCAGAATTTCAATCCAACCAGATCCCTTACAGAATCTGCATCCGGATCCTCCGCATTTAAAGCAGGTCACATCCACTTCCGCAGAAGGCTCAGTAAATGGGAAATGATGAGGACGGAATTTTACTTTTGTATTTTCGCCAAATAACTGCTTTGCAAACTCAGCCAATGTTCCTTTTAAATCTGCAAATGTAATATTTTTATCAATAACCAGACCCTCTATCTGATGGAAAGAAGGGGAATGTGTTGCATCCACTTCATCGGAACGGAATACACGTCCCGGAGCAATCATACGAATAGGTAAATGTCCCTTTTCCATGACACGAACCTGTACCGGAGATGTCTGTGTACGCAATACAATTTCATTATTGATATAGAATGTATCCTGTTCATCTTTTGCAGGATGATTTGCAGGAATATTCAGTTTCTCAAAATTATATTCATCATACTCTACTTCCGGTCCTTCTACCACTTCATATCCCATACCAATAAAGATACGTTCCACTTCTTCCAATGCAATGGTATTTGGATGACGATGCCCCACATTGTTTTTCTTTGCCGGTAAAGTAACATCTATTGTTTCTCTTGCCAGCTGTTCTTCTCTAGCCTTGGCTGCTAATTTTTTCTTTGTTTCTTCCAAAAATGATTCTATAGCCTGACGGGTCTCATTTACCAGCTGGCCTACTTTCGGACGATCCTCCGGAGCGACATCTTTCATGCTTTTCAGAACTGTCGTTAATTCTCCTTTTTTTCCTAAATAATTAATGCGGATTTCATTCAGCCTCTCCAGAGCTTCAGAATCCTGAATCTGCTTCATCGCTTCTTCTCTGATTTTCTGCAGCGTTTCTTTCATGGTTTTCTTCCTTTCCTCCTGTTTTATGCCTGCAATATAACATTTTTTCAATGATACCAAAAAACTCCGTCCCTCATATAATGAGGGACGGAGTATATCCGCGGTACCACCCTGATTTCTGCTAATTTACAGACACTCGGTGTGCGTAACGAGCACAACGCGTCATTTCCTACTACCTTGTTTCTCACAAATATCGAAGCATCTATTCAGAAATGCAGCTTCCGTGTGAAATTCATTTTCTATTTGAACCAGGGATGGCTTCCAGCCGATGACCTTCCCTCTCTGATGGAAAATAAAAAACTACTGAACACGTTCTCAGCCTTTTCACTATAATTCCATATTGTAACAGAAAAAAACAGAATGTCAAGAGAAAACGCAAGAATTATTGCTTAACAAAGCTGAGAAGAAAACTCCTGACTTTTTTGCCTGGATAAAAATAATCCGATAAGAAGTAAAACCGGAAATATAATGGCAGCCAGAATCCCTAAGCGTAAGTTATTATGAAAGCTGCTGGAAACAATCCCTGCTAAAGTCGGACCACTGGAACAACCGAAATCTCCTGCCAAAGCCAACATTGCAAATAAAGCTGTACCTCCATTTTTTATGGATGCAGAGGCTCTGCTAAATGTGCCCGGCCATAGAATTCCTACAGAAAAACCACAAACAGCACATCCTAAAAGGCCAAAAATTGGTATAGGAATCAAAGCAATGCACAAATAAGAGGCAATACATAATAGGCAACTAAATTTTATAAAATAATCCAAATTCAATTTATCTCCGTATTTTCCATAAATAAGCCTCGAAATCCCCATGAGCAGAGCAAATGACATTGGACCTGCCAAATCTCCCACCGTTTTACTGACATGCAGACCCTCTTCTGCAAACGTAGAAGCCCACTGGCTGACCGCTTGCTCTGATGCACCGGCACACATCATCATCAACATCATAATCCAAAAAATTTTTTTCATAAAAAGTTCTTTTAATGACAATCCCTTTTCTCCATCCTCATGTAAAGAATAGATAGGTGCCTTGGAAAAAATGAACGCATTCACTACAGGTATTACAACCCATATAATAGCCACAATTTTCCAGTTTTGAATACCAAACAAAACAAAAAATGCGGTGGATAGCAAAACGACTCCCATATGTCCCCAACAATAAAATGAATGCAGTAAACTCATCGCTTTTTCTTTGTTTTCTGTTGGACACGCTTCGATAATAGGACTAACCAATACTTCCAACAAACCTCCGCCAACTGCATAAATAGAAACAGAAATCAAAATACCGGTAAATGCATCCGGCAGAAGATCCGGTAAAATGGTAAGGAATAAAAGCCCTGCTGCCGAACAGATATGAGCCACTACTATAGCTATCCGATATCCGATTTTGTCAATAAAACCGGCTGAAACGAGATCCACCAACAATTGTATCAGAAAATTAACGGTAATCAGAAGTGTAATCTTGGAAAGCGGAATCTCATAACTGTTTTGAAATGTAACGAAAAGCAATGGGACAAAATTGTTCACGATCGCTTGGACAATATATCCGATAAAACACGCATACATTGTTTTCTTATAATTTGGTTCCATTTTTTTCTTTTAAGAACTCCTTTCATAGAGAATTTTTATCAAGTATAGCATGTCATATTCACAAGGTCAAAGGCATTTTGAAAAATACTATGTTCCTATGTTTTATGGCTAAAATTCCTTTTTCCCGCATAAACTATTATTGCTATTGCACTTTAAAAATGATATGATGTTTGCGTAATTACCAGATATTTGAAAACCACGCAAGTACTTTCCTTAATTCTGTGAAAATAATAAAAAGAAAGACAGGACAGCTATGAAAAATTTTCTTTTTGATGTTTGGAGTATTGGAACACGTTGCTCAAAAGACAAGGTAACCATTTATTCTGCCTATGCAGCACTTTTCTTAATCATCGCCGTTTTTCCATTTTTAATGCTGCTATTTGGTCTTTTACAATACGTTCCGGTTCCTCAGGATCTTCTGATCCGCAGCATTGCTCAAGTCGTTCCGCAACAGTTCATGAATGTTGTTGTTCAAATTTTAAATGAAATTTTAAGTAAGTCCAGCGGAACTTTCGTTTCTTTAACCGCCATCACTGCCATGTGGGCAGCATCCAGAGGTGTAATGGGGCTTCTGTATGGTATTAATGCCGTTTACCACACCACAGATAATCGAAATTGGCTGATTATGCGTTCAGTCAGTATTTTATATACAGTAATGTTTCTAATTCTGATCATCGCAACCTTACTGCTCCTTGTATTCGGAAACCAATTGGTTGCATTTGTAGAGCGTTTCTTTCCGTTGCTTTATGAATTTACGGTAGGTGTTGTATTTATGCGGGCGATTATTATTATCGTAGCACTGACAGCTTTTTTTACTCTTATTTACCATGTGTTTCCCAATCGCCCATCACGCTTTTTTTCTCACCTTCCGGGAGCTCTTTTTTCAGCTTTGGGATGGATGATTTATTCCTACGCATTTTCCTTTTATATTAATCATGTCAGTAATTATACATCCATGTATGGCAGTCTAACCATAATTGTACTATTGATTCTCTGGCTGTATTTTTGTATGAATATCATTTTCATTGGCGGAGAATTGAATGCTTTTATGATTGAACAAAAAAACAAAAAGGGATAGTGCTCCATACACACTGTCCCTTTTTAAATCAATCACTTTATTTATTTCCATTTCGATTAAACATCCGTGTCATTTGTCGAAGCATATCAACCTTTTTCTTTTCTGCTGAAGACATATTTGCCTTCATTTTTCCAATAATAAAATCCGTCTCCTTATCTGTAAATTGAATTCCTTTACTATTTGCACGACTCATAACACTTAATAAAAATGGCATCATTTCATTTTTATTTTTCCGTTTCATTTCCTCCAACATGGCATTTAAAAAAGCTACTTTCTCAGGAGACATATTAAGTCCTAAGTTTTCATTCCAGTTTGACTGATTCAAATTTCCATACCCCCTTAATTATCATTTCCATTGTCCATGGATCCAAAATCCATTTCTCGATACATACGCGAAAATTGATTGAAATTCAAAATCATATCGATCATTTCCTGTTCTCTTGGACTGCAAAAATCCCGCATTGCCTGAAAAAGTCCATATTCCCTTTCTTCTTCACTATTTACGGAACAGCTCGTTAAGAGTTCTTCTTCCTCTTGATCAATTTTCTTCAAAGTATTTCTGATCTCCATAATTCGTATAACCGATGAGATCATTTGTTTATTGTTATTAGAAAGATATGGAAGCGCAGCTTTCATCATTTTTAACTGACGATCTTCTTCCGGATAATGTTCCATCATTTTCCTCCCGTCTGTCTCCTTTTACTATTTGAATATATGTCCTGTCTTCTTAAAAGATGCAAAAAAAATAAAATTCATTTTATTTCCTCTCCTATATAGAAAATAACCGTTCATGGACAATCGGCATATAATGAAACAAAACAATGAAATAATATCATTCAAAACTCACTTATATTCAGGAGGAGTTATCATGTTAATAATAGATGGAAACTCAATTTATGAGGTCGATATGGAATGCCTAAAACAAAAACATCTGGATTTTGGGACAATCTATGGAAATCATCTGGACGATAGTACAAAAATACAAAAAGATTTTGTATACAATGGAAAGATTATAAGAAAAGACCGATACACTGGTCAAGGAATCGGAGTCGCCATTTTAGATACCGGACTATATCCTCACCCGGATTTTAAATCACGCATTTTATGTTTTCAAGATATGATACACAAAAAAAATACCCCCTATGATACGAACGGACACGGTACACACGAAGCAGTCACTAAAAATTAATATAAACGATAGCATCCGCGCACAACTTGTTGTCTATGCGCAAAAAAGAAAGATGAAAGCTTTACCCATATTTGAGCAAAATCGTTTCATCTTTCCTTTTTTAATCATTACATATTTTATTAATAGCGATGTTTCCGTTGATAAAGAAATACAATAATACAACTAATCACTGCTACAAAAACAATTCCTCCGATTATATAATATTTCATTTCAATTCCAGACAGATACGGAAGGATCGGCTCCAATTTAGAAGAAGAACTCTGACTGTTTGATTCAGTTGGAATCATTTCCGTTTCCTTTAAATCTACCGTACTTTCACTTTCCTGATCTTTTGTTTCTGAAACCGTAGTAGGTTCTGATTCCTCTTCCTCTACCGTTTCTATTGTTGGAAGATCCTCTGCCCCCTCCGGCTTTTCTGTTGTCAGATAAGCAGATGCAATGTACAGTTCTCTTCCTTCATATTTCACTTTACTCCATTCTTTATTGTATCCCACACGTAGAATGGGCTCACCTTCTTTTAAAATAGCGATTTCTTCTGAATTTGTAGAACTATTTTCACGGATTTTCACGTTAGAGGTTGCCCATACTGCTTCATTAACCTTTTCATATTCTAGAGGAACATCCACAGAAGATGTACTCCATTCCGATAAATTACGGATCAATCGATCCAGAAGCCGTGAATAACCAGACAAATGTTCATATGCCCTTCCAGGAAATGCATTCATGTAAAAATCCCAGTTGTCATAAGCTTTTCTATGCTTCATCATTCCGTCAGAGACCTCTTCATAATCGGTCTGATATGAATCATCATAATTTCCTCCCACCCAATTGGATGCATTCATAAAAAGATACGGTATACCTGCCTGGTCGAAAGCCTCCTGGTCTCCTCCCGTTGCTTTTGTAGGAACCGGATATGCTTCATTGACATCCGGATGAAATCCGATATTCAGCCCCATGTCCTCTGCGGTAGCAGCAGCCTGCTCCACAAGCCATGTGCGGCTGGTAGAACTGCCATCAAAACTACCTCCGTATATGTACATAGAATCTCCCATTGCCAATGTATCCAAATTAATATAACAAGCAATATTATCTAAGTATTCCTGGCTGGCCTGGCTAATATGATACTGGCTTCCGACATTCTGATATTCACCCAGATCGAACAAAATAAAACGAATTGTATAATTTGTATCCACATCTATAATGCGAATAGCAGTTTCCAGCAATAACGCCACCCCGGAAGCATTATCATCTGCGCCATTGGTATCTACACTATCATAGTGGGCACCGATAACAATTTCACGTTCCGTATTTCCTTTCTTGGTAAATATGATATTTCTTCCATAATATGTATGTCCATCATCTCCCGGCCATGTCACATTTTCCTCTGTTACCTGATATCCAATTGCCCCTATCTCACGGATTAGCCAATCACCTGCCGAACGCGTTTGACTCGATTCCGGGATACGTTCCGGATAGGTATCCTGTAAATACTGCATATAATAAACGGCATCTTCCCCATAACGGGTATTATCATCTGCTAAAACAATCTTTTCCACTGACAAAAATAAAAAAAAGAAAGTGGCTAAACTTACGATACATACCCTTAACCTTTTTAATATCATAAAAAGATACTCTCCTCTTCCATTATTTTAAATATAACTGACACCCATTATATACGTTCTTCCTCATTTTTTCAACCGTAATACGAAAGAAAAGCGCAGGTTTCTGTCCGTAAAACTGCGCCTTTCCACTCATATTAAGAAAATATATCCATAAAAAGCCCTGTTATTTGAGCAAATAAAAAACAGCTTCCCATTCCAATTATAGTTGGAACAAAAATCGAAAGAATCACCCAACGAATACTACCGGTTTCTTTTTTTATAGTCATACATGTTGTTCCACATGGCCAATGCATCAGAGAAAACAAAATGGTACACACAGCAGTAACCCAAGTCCATCCATGATCAACAAGAAGAGCTTTCACCACAGTAAGATCAGAAATTTCAAGTAAACTTCCCTGTGCCAAGTATGTCATTAGTATAATTGGCAATACAATCTCATTGGCCGGCATCCCCAAAATAAATGCCATTAAAATTACCCCATCCAAGCCAAGCCATCTGGCAAACGGATCCAAAAATTCTGTACAATACCTCAACAAAGATACATCACCAATCGTAATATTTGCCATGCACCAAATCAACAAACCAGCCGGAGCCGCTATCACAATCCCCCTTCCCATCACAAATAAAGTTCTGTCAAAAACAGATCGGACAATTACCTTACCAATTTGCGGTTTTCTGTAAGGGGGCAATTCCAAAGTAAAAGAAGACGGGATTCCCTTTAATATTGTTTTTGAAAGAATATAAGATACAATTAATGTTATAAAAATGCCAAAAAGAACGATAAGTGCCAGAAAAAATGCGGAAAGAACTGAAGAAACGAATCCTGTTGAACCGAAAACGAAAAACATAGACAGAATTGCAATCATTGTAGGAAATCGGCCATTACAGGGAACAAAACTGTTCGTAATTATGGCAATCATTCGTTCCCTGGGCGAATCGATAATTCGACATCCAGTGACCCCAACAGCATTGCATCCAAATCCCATACACATCGTCAGAGCCTGCTTTCCGCATGCACAGCATTTTTTAAAGCATCGATCTAAATTAAATGCAACTCTGGGAAGATACCCAAAATCTTCCAGAAGCGTAAACAGTGGAAAAAAAATAGCCATAGGGGGAAGCATAACAGAAATTACCCACGCTAAAACGCGGTACACACCAAAAATAACCGGAGAGTATACGGATTCAGGCATATGTAAGAATACAGCTAAATCCAGTAACCGGTCCTCTATCCAGAATAGCCCCTCTGATAACCATTCAGAAGGAACATTCGCCCCACTTATCGTAATCCAGAAAACGAAAAAAAGCAAAAGAAACATTATAGGAATTCCCGTTTTTTTACTGGTAAAAATCCAATCAAATTTTCTATCTTTTCTTGCATACTGCTGATTCTGAAAGGTGACTGCCTTGGAGCAAAGCCATTCTGATTTCTTTACATATGTTTCGCTGATAAGATCCTGTATCTGTTCATTGTTCATTCCCTTATGGAGAAACTTTGTTTCCATTTTTGAAAGAACAAAAGCAATATCTGGTTTCTCATAAAGAGAATATCCCAGGTATCTGTTCATAGATGAAACAATACTATTACTTCCCTCCAAAAGTCGTATTGCCATCCATCGCGAATTTATTTTCTCCATTTCCAATCGCTCAATGGGAATGATCAGTTCCTGAATAGCAGACTCAATAAAAGAAGGAAAAGAAAGAAGCGGATATTGTATACGATTCTGTTTCATGTTTTCTATTTCCTTTAGTAAATCTTCCAGTCCGATTCCGCTTCGTGCTGATATTCCGACAACCGGAATTCCAAGTTGCTTAGATAAAAGTTTTATATTTACATCTATTTGTTTCTTTTCTGCCTCATCCATAAGATTGATACAGAGCACTACACTTACTCCCGTCTCCATAATCTGTAAAACAAGATTCATATTCCTTTCAAGACAAGTAGCATCACATACCGCAATAACAGCATCCGGATTTTCAAAACAGATAAAATCTCTGGCTATTTCTTCCTCCTGTGAATGTGCCAATAAGGAGTAACATCCCGGTAAATCGATTAAATGATACATCGTATTTCCATATTTATACTCACCTGTGGCTATTTCCACTGTTTTTCCCGGCCAATTGCCCGTGTGTTGTTTTCTTCCGGTTAAAGCATTAAATACTGTACTCTTACCCACATTGGGATTTCCGGCAAGAGCTATTACTTTACTCATTTCGCTACCTCCACCCCCCATATCTGTTCTGCATCTTCTTTTCGGATGGCAATTACCGTTTTTCGTATAAAATAGGCTGAAGGATCTCCCAATGGACTAATTCCTATACATTCCACCACAGTACCTTTAATCATCCCCAGATCCTGCAGACGTCTTTTTATTGACAGATCAGCAGA
This sequence comes from Lachnospiraceae bacterium, assembly GCA_026169045.1. Classification (GTDB taxonomy): domain Bacteria; phylum Bacillota; class Clostridia; order Lachnospirales; family Lachnospiraceae; genus Fimimorpha. The sequence goes on from JAPFDH010000005.1 coordinate 32,950, forward strand.
AAATTCTTCAACCAGCATCTTTTGCCCAGGTTTTATGTCTGCTAAACACATATCTTTCTCCTTTTTATACTGATAACCATTTCCATATATCCTAGTATGATATTAATATGCCAAAAGGAGTGTTTTGGTTTCATGAAAAAGAAAATAAAACATAAAAAAAGGGATGAAGCCGAAATATATATTCCGGTTATCCCTTTCAGTTTATAATTCTCTATTCAATTTAAAATTCTCTATAAAAATCATCTTTCCACTCAGACATAACCAAATAGCATTCTTTTTGATAGAGCAGTTTTGCAGGAACCCTCCATGGTTTTCCGTAATAATAATTATCGGCTACTAAAACTTCATTGGCATAAATCTGTTCCACATCACAAACATCTGGAATTTCAATGAAGCCTTCCTCGGATGTCACAGAAATCTTTTTCCATATCTGCTTTCTTGTTCCACCTATATTCAATTCTGCCTCATACTCCAACGGAATAACAAACGGCAAGGTTTCCAGATTTTGGAAAGAAACAGTTGCCGGATGGAACGAACGGTGCACATGGTGTTCCTCAAATTTTGTTCCATTCCAAACATGATACGAAAAATCTCCTTCTTCTGCCGCACACAATACGCCATTTTCTTCATATAAGTCACAGGATTCACCAACATAAACCGTTTCCGATAATTTTCTTACAAAACGTGCTTGATCCCAAGTCAGGGTAACAATCGTCAATTCGCCTTTCTGATATGCGGAATCATATCCCGGAACAATTGAGAAAGCCTCTTCTCCATCCCATTTGTATTCTGGTGTAATACCATTAATAGTTGCAAAAAAGTATGTATTTCCCACACGGCAAAGAAGCTGTGCCGTTGCATACTCCAAAACAGCACTTCCTATTGGGAAATGAAACGGGAAAAAGAACCCAATTTCTCCACATATGTCCATAGCCGGAAAACAAGTCATTCCTGTATCAATCACTGCCTGTTTCACATCTTTTAATTTTGCCAAACGCTGATAATGATTGACAAACAAAAAACCGCTGACTCCATCGGTACGGACACAATAGCGAAGTGTATTTAAATCATTGGGATCCGGAAATGTTTTATTCAAGGCAGATGGTACATATTCCATAGGGGCAAACATATCTCCGAAATCATTAACAAATAAATGTAGTAGATTCAAAAGACGATATTGTTCTCTTACCTCCCCATACTCTGACAGAGCTGTTTGAAAATCGTAATTAAGTATAGGATAATCATTTGGGTATCCTGTCGCCTTCGTTTCATTTAATGTAGAATTTTTTCCAATCTTATTGGTTCCACCATGATACATATAATATCCTACCAAATTATTTCCGCTTCCCAATTTTACAAGAGACAGAATATATGCATCCATTCCTGAAATAATGGGGCGTCTATGGTGAGTTACCTGTTGTCCGGCTCCCAATTCACATGTGGCGAATGGATACCGCTCATACGGCAAACGCCATCCGTCTTCGTCTGTTTCTTTTATCACATCGGTTCCAACCGCCGTATCATTTCTTACTTCATTAAATACATAATTGTGGGAAAGAGGCAGACGGTGGGTATGTCCCTCCCAAGGTGCTTCCGGATATGCACCAAAAACCGGCATTACTTCATCAACAGGAATCTTTGCACCATATTTACTGTTCCAACCAGTAACTGTATATAGCGGTACATCAAATCCGGTTTCAATGGCGATCTCTTTCAATTTCTTTAAATGCTCAGCTTGATTAACTAATTCATTATCCAACTGGATTCCTATGATATTACCACCATTTTTAAAGAAAAGCCCCTGCACTTGTTCATATATTTTTTCATACCAGATCTTTACTTTTTTCAGATATTCCGGATCATTTTCTCTTTTCTTGAATGGTTTATGAATAAGCCAATCCGGGAAACCACCGTTTCTGCATTCACCATGAGCCCAAGGACCAATACGAAGAATCACATCTAACCCCACCTGTTGACAGATATTTACAAAAGTGCGGATATCTCTATCCCCGGAAAAATCAAATGTTCCTTCTATTTCCTCATGATAAATCCAAAATAAATAAGTGGCCACAATGGTAATCCCACCCGCCTTCATTTTACACAACTCTTTGTACCAGGTATCCTTATCCGCACGGGAAAAATGATATTCTCCCATAACCCCAATCCAAGGTTTTCCTGCCCGTGTCAGATACCGGCTTGTAACTTCAATCGCCTCTCCCTTTTGGTTTCTTCCGCCAAGATTCAGATGATTCGTTAATAAATTTGTCTTATTATATGGTTTTAATTGATATATCATAGGACAGTTTCCTTTCTCATCGCAATTCATTATAAGCTCATGTCTCCATAATATCACTAGAATACGATGATTCTGTCCGAAATGCAATATAAAAAATTGCTCCAAAATATAAAATACTTGCTATTTATCTTTCCAATCGTTTCAGGTATGGAACAGGAACCTCTTTTGTCAGCCACACGCCATTAACAGATAAATAAAACGTATATCCATCCCTGTGCATCTGACCGGAATCAACCTGATAAATCACAGGTTCCCCATGTCGGTTCCCCACCTTTTCTGCTGTTTCTTTATCAAGAGAAAGGTGAACATACAAGCGTTTCTTTGGAAGAATCCCCTGTGTTTCAATGGAAGCAACAAACCGCTCAGCTGTCCCATGGTACAATATTTCCGGTGGTTCAGCCAAAGGTAATTCTACATCAACCGGGATTGAATGACCCTGATTTGCCCGGATCATGGTCTTATCCTCATTAAAGGAATATCGCTGCTTTTCATCTGTTCTCACGATCTCCTCCAGAATATCCCGCGTAATGGGATACTTCCCGCTGATTCCCACCAATAACGCATCCACATTTGCCCAGCCATGATCATCCAATTTAATTCCGATTACCTCCGGCCTGTGTCGAAGAATCAAACTGATATATATACTGATTTTTTTAAGATCAGACGGTGTTTTTCCCATACTGTTCCTCCTAACTGACTATTGGTCTTGTTCCAGATAAAATCCCCACACACCGTTGGAAAATTCTCCTGCGGCAAAGCGCCGCGTTTTTCCCTCAATCTCCACCTCATAGACATGAAATGTTTTCTCCACATTGTAATGAGGATCCGTCACTACCGCTGTCTCCCTGCAGTCGTGCCAATCGTAATTGAAAATCTTTACTCCAAACAGATTACACAGTCCATCCGGTCCTGCTGTTTCAAACTTCCAGGTCATTTTATTCTATCACGCTCCTTTATTCTCTATTTTTACATTGTCTATATCCACCAATGCATACAATAGCAAACAGCATTGGTATTGCTGCATATCCTGCATTTGCTGCTCCATTCGATATTAATACATAACTTGCACCAGCGAATGTAAGAATTGTCAGAATAACGGAAAGTATCAGCAACAACTTTTTCATATCGTTTTCCTCCTACCCTACAATGATTACGTAATAAAAAAGAATCACTTATTTCATGTGATCCGAAAAGCAAACAGACATGTACGAAATCGCCCTTACACAAAATTTAACATAAAAAGCCTTTTCTTTCAATTAAAAAAATACCGCCCAAAAATTTATTTGGACGGTATTATATCAATACATTTTATACAGCAAGGACTTCTGAATAAGAATGACTGGTAACTATATTTTCCATCTTTCTGAATGGATTCAAATCTTTAAGAATCGTCTTATCTTCTTCGTAAATAGTCAAATATAATGGTCTGGATACATCTAAGCTAAGGATACCAAGAATCGATTTTGCATCTACAATATTACGGCCGCAGGTAAGATCAAAGTCTCCGGGGTGTTTTTCTAAAATAGCAATTAATTTCTGAACTTCAAGCACACTATTCAATTTTATCGGAATCGTTTTCATAGCAATTCTCCTTTCTTTATTACCGTTTCCTGAGTATCCATCTGTTCTACCTAAAGAATAGCACGTCCATATAAAAAAATAATCGTTTTTCTGTTAAATGCAAGTTAATTTTTCAAATATGTGTGGATATACAGGTTCCTCCAGCATTTTAATGATATACTTAATATTTATGCAATATCAAAGGAGAATATGACTACTTTTATTCCCTAATATGCTCAATTCCTTGAGAAATAATTGTTTTCACATGATCATCTGCCAAAGAATAAATTACGGTCTGTCCCTCACGCCTGGATGTGATCAATTTACTTTCCTTAATGATTCGAAGTTGATGGGAAATTGCTGACTGATTCATATTTAATGTCTGTGCCAAATCACCCACACAAGCTTCTGATGCAAGAAGCTCCAGCAATATTTTTACACGGGTAGAATCACCAAATATCTTAAAAAAATCAGCCAGCCTCTGTACCTGTAATTCATCATTTTTCGATTTTTCTTTTTCCAAAAAGGCTCCTCCTGTTTTCAGATTTTCTATAAATCTGCATGGCTCTGAATAGTTACAAATTTTTTACAAATAATGCCCGAATTGCATTAAGCACAGCCAAAATCATAACTCCTACGTCTGCAAAAATAGCTACCCACATATTAGCAATTCCAATGGCTCCCAAAAACAGACATATCAATTTAATTCCTATGGCAAACCAAATGTTTTCATATACGATCCTAAGACACTTTCTGGATATCTTAATTGCCTTTACAATTTTCATCGGATCATCATCCATCAGAACCACATCTGCTGCCTCAATAGCAGCATCAGATCCCATAGCTCCCATAGCAATACCAATATCTGCTCTGGAGAGAACAGGAGCATCATTGATTCCATCCCCTACAAATGCCAATTTTCCTTTATACTGTTTTCCTTCTAAAATGCTTTCCACTTTTTCCACTTTATCCGATGGAAGAAGCTCACTATAGACTTCATCTATACCAAGAGTATTTGCCACCTGATCCGCTACCTTTTTCGCATCACCGGTTAACATAACCGTTTTTTCCACTCCGGAAGAATGGAGGGATGAAATAACATCTTTTGCATGGGGTTTAATCATATCTGAAATAAGGATATGACCGGCATACTCCCCATTAATGGCCATATGAATAATCGTCCCCACATGATGACATGCAATATATGGAATTTGCAAACGTTTCATCAACTTATCATTTCCAGCGGCTACACAAATACCATCTACTTTGGCTATCACACCGTTTCCGCTGATTTCCTGAATATCTGTTACCCTGGAAGCATCCACTTTTTTTCTATATGCTTTTTGTATACTCTTACTGATAGGATGCGTGGAAAAACTCTCTACTAATGCTGCATATTCCAACAATTTTTCGTCTTCCATTTTATTATGATGAATACCGCTGACCTCAAATGTTCCTTGTGTCAAAGTACCTGTTTTATCAAACACAACACATTTCACCTGAGATAAAATTTCCAAATAGTTGGAACCCTTCACCAGAATTCCGGCTTTGCTGGCCCCACCGATTCCTGCAAAAAAACTCAATGGAATACTGATTACAAGGGCACACGGACAACTAATGACAAGAAATGTCAGCGCACGATAGATCCATGCTCCCCATTGAGCAGATAAGCCAAATCCGATCATACGGACAAGAGGAGGAAGAATTGCCAATGCAATCGCACTGTATACAACAGCCGGAGTATAAATACGGGCAAATTTTGTAATAAAATTCTCTGATTTGGATTTTCTGGAACTGGCATTTTCAACCAAATCCAAAATTTTCGATACCGTAGACTCTTCAAATCCCTTGGTGGTTTTTATCTTTAACCGACCGGTCATATTAATACATCCACTGATTATTTCATCATTGACATTTACTTCTCTCGGCAGACTTTCTCCCGTCAAAGCACTGGTATTTAGAGTAGACACTCCCTCTAACACAATACCATCCAATGGAACTTTTTCTCCGGGTTGTACTACAATGACAGACCCGATCTCTACCTCATCCGGATCTACTTGTTCCAGTTTTCCATCAACTTCAATGTTTGCATAATCCGGACGGATATCCATCAAGTCACTAATATTTCTTCTGCTCTTTCCAACTGCATAGCTTTGAAACCATTCCCCGATCTGATAAAACAACATAACAGCTATGGCTTCCGTATAATCCCCACTATCGTATAAAGCAATTATGATAGCTCCTATAGTGGCAATTGCCATCAAAAGATTTTCATCAAATGGCTGACGGTTTCTGATTCCCTTCCAACCTTTAATCAAAATATCATATCCGATGATCAGATATGGAATGAAATACAGGAAAAATCGTACGATTCCCTGTACTGGTAAAAAATGAAATCCTAAAAGTAACATTGCGGATATAATAATTCGAATCAGCATTTTTTTTTGCTTCTTAGTCATCGTATTCTCTCCCATGTTTAAAAATATGAATAATCGTTCATATAATAATTACACAAAAGGTGCTCTGTTATTTTCTTCACAGCAGATACCGCATCAGAAAAGAAAACACATGGGCACCATAATGTTTTATATAAATATTTCGCAGTCATCCTCAACTTTTTTACAATTTTTTAATACTTCCTGCATAACCTTTTTAGGATCACATCCGTCCTCAAATTCCACACTCATTTTCAGTGTCATGAAATTTACAACTGCATCCTTTACCCCTGCAGTCTTTTTTGTGGCATCTTCCATTTTGTTTGCACAATTTGCACAATCCACCTCAATCTTATAAGTCTTTTTCATATTCTTCCTTCTCCTTTAATTTTTCTTAATTAAACAATTGTTTAATTGTTGATTGTATTCTAACTCCAGATTGATCATAAGTCAAGCATAATTTCATTATTTATGTAGGAGAAAAAAGCAATCCACTTATTTCCAATATAAGATTATCTGCGGGATAAATAAAAAGAAAATTTCCCCCTATACGTTACCTTTCCCGATGAATATACATTCTTGACATTTCAGATTCCCCATCTCCCTGAACCATGCAAAAGAATTCCCATCCATATCTCTCATAGAAGCCAGTATGGTCTGTGAGCAGATACAATGTATCAATCCCCTTCTCTTTCATATCTTTACAAACGTATTTCAACAGATTGCCTGCTATTCCCTGACGACGAAATTGTTCCTCCGTGTAAACAGCACACACATTTGGCGTAAGATCTTTTCTATTATGGAAATCATTTTCTATTACTCCCATCCCACCAATAATTGTATCGTCTTTTAAACACAAATACCAGGAGGGTACAGCGTCACAACCTGTTAGTGACGCCGCTATACTTTCTTGATATAACTCGAATGGTATCTTCCATTTATCATGAAACCATTGGGCAGCTCTATCCTTCCATTCCGGCTTTTCACAAATATTTATTATCCGATATGCATTCATTTTATTCTTTACCTTTTTTCCCCCATAGCTTTTTTTCTTTCTCAAACGATTGATAGGTATCTACCTGTATCAAATACACAGGATTTTCTAAACCATTCTTTTTTAATTCTTCCAAATACATTTGCGCACAGAAAAATTTTTGTTTTTCATTTTCTTCTGTTTTCTTATATTTTGAAATCCAGTCAACGATAATATAACGCTCTTGATCACTGCATTCTTCCCTCTGTACCACAATCCAAGAAGGGGTAAAATTCCCATACGGAGTGTCTATAATAAAACTTCCCGGATTTAATTTTACAAAAAAGCAAATATCACGGTCTTCTTCCAGTCTTCTGGCAAAGTCATATTCCTCTCTACTTTCTGTGCGATAATATTTATGCATCGCTTTTGCTCCGTGAGAAGAAAAAATACGATTTGGTTTTGTAAATTCCTCCTGCCATATGGGATTTGTCGAAAACATATTTTCTGTTTTCTGCCAAACACCATCCACAATTTCATACCCAGAGATATGTGAAGCTTTTTCTTTCTGATATGCTGTCTGAATCAATTGAATGGCTCCTTCGAGATATTCCTGTGTATATAACCATTCTTTTCCCCTTAGGCCTGCCAATATTTCTGCAATAATCTGGCGTGGCAGCAACGTGTGATACATCATTGCATTGATTAAATCAATCTCATTTTTTTCACAGCCCTCACGATTATTGCCTTCTGATGCATCGCACTCTTTTGTTCTATAACTTCCTTCTTCTATCAATTCATCCTGTTTTTTTATCTGAAAATTTCCGGTTTCATCATATTTTCCAATTCCGGTTTGCACCTGATACTTTCCATCCAGATTTCGGTTTTCCAAATATGATACCAGATACGTGCGACAAATCTGTATAAAATCCTCTTTATTTATTTGAACTTTATACAACATACGCCGAGAAAGAATATTACATAAAAAATGATAACGTTTTTGAAAAATTTTTTCTTCCATGTAGGATTGTATCTCATTTTCGAAAACAATCTGATCTCCATTTTTTATAGTAATTGTACGGGTAAAACGTTCTTTCACCTGTTCCTCCCATGCATCGGCAATCGCTTGTGCATATGGTGCAAAAACAGGATACTTGCTTAACAACTGTCCCATCACAGTCTCATAAGAAGATTCCGCTGAAATGAGGCAATTCTCCTCTGACAATATTCCATACTGTATCATATCCTGTTTCCACTTTAGCAAAACATCGTCTGTAATCCATTCATCCTGTATCCCGGCAGCATGTAACGTACGATATAGCATTTCCATTGTTACTTCTTTTGGATTATAATTGATACTGCTGTTAAAATCTGCCTGTAAAGTCCTGGCAAAATGGTCATAATAATCATTGGCAATGACTGTCAGCTCATTGACCGATGTATCTCGGCATTGATTTCCATTTATGTCTACAGCGAGACGGAGACCTCTTCCGATCTCTTGTTTTTTTGCAATTTCAGATCCCCCTGATTTCAATGTACACAAAGTAAAAACATTGGGATTATCCCATCCTTCCCGCAACGCAGAATGTGAAAAAATAAACGCCAAAGGAGATTCAAAAGAAATTAACTCATCCTTTTTTTCCAATATCAAGCTAATTCCGCGATCAATATCTTCCTGCGATTTTGCCTTTATTTTCTCTGTCATTTCTATTTCTACAGCACGATTTTTTTTGTCCACGGCAAAATATCCTTCACGTACCGAAAAAGTGTCCCAAAGTCCCGGAAATAATTCATGATATTTTTGAAACGCCGGAGCATATTTTATAAGTGCCTTTTGATATTCTTCATCAAATATACGCAAATACACGCCTCTTTTATCCTGCCTGTGGCTGTCTCTTACTTTTTCTACAGAATCAACAAAAAATAACGTAAGCACTTTTATCTTTTTCCCGCTTTTCAAAATAGACAATTGTTTTTCAAAATGATTTTTGATAGCCAGTTGAATTTGTATTTGTACAGCAGTATCCTGACTCACTTCGTAATTGCTGCTTCCTTCCATCAAATTATAATTACCAGAAGATGTCTCAATGGTGAGCGGTTTTAACTTATGCGGATCCTGTGAAATACGCATATTTCGATAGATATCCATTTCACCGGATAACTCAAATAAGGACGTATTCCCCCTGACAGATGTCGTAAACAATGCTGTCTGTCCATCTTTGTTTCTGTGAAACAATTCAATTTCCGCTTTTAAATCCGGTGTAAATGAGCGATAGTAAATATATGGATAATCTTTCGGTATCACAGCACGCACTGTTTTTACCTGAATTTCCTTTACTAAATGTTTTTGATAGGCAGCATAAGAATCTAATTTATAAACAACATGATGCAGTTGCCTGTGCGTAGCTGAATAACGCAACGTAAACAATGGATTCAACTCTTCCAGAGCCTGGAGAGACTTTGATTTTTTTCCTTTTTCCCCCTCCATTTTTTGGGGCTCATCCATAATTACAATGGGACGAATGGATTGTATTTCATTCCAGAGAATGGTTCCTGATTCATCTTCTGATCGAATTTTATTTGTATCTTTATTAAATGCTTGAATATTCATGATACAAATACAAAACTCATTGGAATCCACCAATTCCGTCTGAATCCGTTTCGGATTCGTACTATCATATACAAAACTATGTTTTTTCAGATCTAATCCATACAATGCACGGAAATGTTCCCTTAACTGCTCTACTGATTTTTCTACTCCCTTTCGAATCGCTATAGATGGAACCGCCACAATAAATTTTGTAAAGCCATATTCCCGATATAATTCCAGCAATGTCCGCAAATAAACATATGTTTTTCCGGTTCCTGTTTCCATCTCTATGGTAAAATTAAAATCGTTTCCCAATGTTTGATCCGGGAACAGGCGATTCTTCTTCTGTATGTGTCTGAGATTGTCTAACAACATCGTTTCACAACACAATTCTCTGTTTTTCCCATCATCAATCCATGCATGATTCTGACCATTTCCATATAAACCCTCTGCATTTTTTTCCATTCCCCGAAACAGTTCCACCACAGAGCGAACTGCCTCCTGTTGATAATCCAACTTATCATCAAACTGAAATACGATTTTTTCCGCCATAATATCCAATCGTTCCTCTCAATTATTCTTTTTCCCTAAAAATCCAGTCATCCACACGATAGATCCCATCACAAACCGGATATGGTAAACTATAAAAATAAACATTGTCTCTTCGTTCTACATGAAATATTTTTACATAATCCACTTTATCAAAATACGGTTTTCCTTTTTTCTCAATTGGAACATAATATTTTTGTTCTTCTTTTTTTATATTCTTTCCAGATGAACATGGAATCTGTTCGTGATACAAAATATAAAATGGGATATCTCCCAATCTTCGACAAACATTTGAAATAATCGAAAAATTATTTAAATCTTTTGCAAATGGTCTCCAGGAATTCAAGCCATAATACGAACGTTTCAATTCCACTATGGATTCCACCTTATTTTTGCGAAAACGAATCAAATCGATATCCGCAAAAACTCCTACTTTAAGACACTCTCTCTGCCAGATATGAAACGCACTGGATAAGCTATCATTTTTTCTTTTTTGCGGTGTTCGATTTTCTAACTCTGCCTGAATATTATGACTCTGAAAAACAGAAACCAAATCCTTCATCTGTATCGTTCGAAATCCATCCCGATCCCTTCCATCTTTATCCCGACTGACTTCTTCCCATAATGAAACCGTATCATAATTATTCAGAATTTCCCGATCCACATAACGAATCCAAAACAATGGAAGATTGGCTGTTTTTGCTATACAATAACAGATATTTCCAAAAGATTTTTCATAAGGATTCAATCCTGTCTCATATTCTTCCTTTTTCACCCGGTCATCTATAATCAGCATAATAGGCTCATTATCCTGTTTTCCAGCTACTACCAAAAGGCTTTTTGTCGTATCGTAAAATTTAAAGTCATGTTGGCCTTCATACTTCTTTAAATATTCGCAAAATCCATTTGATTCATAACGTTCCATAAATGCCACCTGAATAGCTGCTCATTACAGCTCCTTTCAATCTAATTTTTCGTTTTGTTAAATAAATTCAACCGTATATGTGTTTTTTCTGTCTTCACTATTTTTCTCTGTTAAAATCTGCAATCGCCGAATCACTTCATCTTTTAAAACGAGATCATCCTGAAAAGCAGAATCTCTAAAAAATATCTTAATAGGGAACGGATCCAGAGAAGCAATTTTTTCCAAAAGCTTTCGGTCGACCTTTTTTTCCAGACAAATCAAATAGGATTCGCCATATAAAAATGTCTGCCTTCCCAGATCCTCCCGCTGCTTCATTTTTTCTGATAGCAAGATATCATTCTGTTTTAAAATTATCTCATACGCCACATCTATCCATTTCGTTCCCGGCATAAAATCCAATTCATCTGTATTCTGCTCTTTATAATTGTTTAACCATGCCGCTGCCTGTTTGGGATAATTCCATCGAATATTGGTTTCTGCTATGGTAAATGTTTTAAATCCCACATCAACAGCACACTCCGCATCTTCTTTCATTTTTCTTCCTTCGCGTATAATCCGTTCTCTGCCAATATCACATATTGTTCCAAATCCCTGCCGATAAGCAACACTTTTGGGAGGACAAATTTCCGGTATCTGCACCATTATAAATTTTCTTTTTCCGCCATCTTCTCGATTCTGCTGCATGACAGCATTGGCAGTCGAAGCCGATCCGCTGAAGAAGTCCATAATGATATCATTGGGACCTGTCGCTATTTTAATCATCTCCTGAATATAAGGAGTAGGTTTTGATGTATCAAAAACAATTTCCCCAAACAAACGTTTCATTTCATCCGATGCATTGGCAGCATTGGAGGTATGATTCCAGATGGTTTCCGGAATTTTTCCTTTGTTTTCCGACAAAAAAAGTTTTCGGTAAATATGATCTCCCCGAATAACTAATTTTCCTTCCTCTTCTAATTTTTTCAGATTTTCCTTACTAAACAGCCATAAACGGTTGGAGAAATAGGTACCATCCTTTGTAGTATAATCATATTCCACACCTCCTTGAGTTCCCCTCGCCCAGGTAGCCAGCATTCGATAAGGTCCTCTCGGATCACTATCCGGATTTTTATAAGCTTTTTTTGTCTCCTCATCCAATTCCAAATAATTTGTATGAAATGCATTTTTGTTTTTTGCATAGACAAGAAGATATTCATGTGATTTGCTGAACCAGCGCGCTGAATTATCCCGTCCTCTTTTTCTATTCCAAATCACGCACGCCACAAAATTTTCTTCTCCAAATATTTCATTACAAATCAAACGCAAATTTGTAACTTCATTGTCATCAATACTAATAAAAATTGATCCATCCTTTGTAAGAAAATCTCTGGCCAATCGAAGTAACGGATATAATTCATTCAACCATCTAGCATGAAAACGATTGGAAGTCTTTTGATTTACCACATAACGATTTCCATTTTCATCCACGTTTCCTTCCCATAAATCTGCCTCTGCCTGAGAAACCGTATAATTATCCCGATAGATGAAATCATTTCCCGTATTATATGGAGGATCAATATAAATCATCTTAATTGCACCAAAATAATTTTTTCGCAGTAATTTTAATACATTTCTGTTTTCCCCTTCTATATAAAGATTTTGTGTATTTTCCAAATCAACACTTTTTTCAGGACATAGTTTTAAGGTATATCCATCCAAACTTTCCTGCGCACAACGTTTCGCCTCCTGTTTTCCGGCCCATGTCAGTTCGTATTTCTCCTTATTATAAAAAGAAGTACCTAACAAATCGGCCAAACACTCCCAATCCACTTGTCCGTCTTTCACTACCGTCGGGAAAACCTGTTTCAATTTATTTATATTCGAATGATTCATCTGTCAATCCTCCGATGTATATTGTTTGTATGATAGCTCCTATTATATCAATTTGTTAGCCGAGAGACTACCCCAAAGAATATCTTTTTCTATTATTATTTTTCATACTTTTCTGCAAATGTACCGTATGTGTATGCAGGCATTCGTATACGGCTTGTTGTCTGTGCGTAAATAAAAATGCCCGCAAAGCTTTATCTTACAGGCTTCACGAGCATTTTTACTCTAGTCCGATTATTTCTGCACAATATTAATGATACGGCCCGGAACATAAATTTCCTTAACAATCGTTCCGGTCAATTTATCTGCAACAGCTTCCTTTCCGATTTTCAATGCACTTTCTTTTGGAGCATCTTTTGCTAATTTCACAGTAGCCTTTGTTTTTCCATTAATCTGGACAGCAATTTCGATTTCATTTTCTACTGTTTTGGCTTCATCATATTCCGGCCATGCTGCCTGATACAAACGACCTTCAAATCCCATAATAGACCACAATTCTTCTGTAATATGAGGTGCTACAGGATTCAGCAAGGTAATCAATGTTTTAAAATCCATTTTTGTTATTTTTCCGGCTTTGTAAAAATCATTGATCAATGCCATCATCGCTGCGATTGCTGTATTATATTTCAGATTTTCAAAATCCTGACTTACTTTTTTTATGGTCTGATGCATCTTGGTTTCCAGATCTTTGGAGTATTCATTTCCATCTACCACCATATCCTGCAATTTCCATACACGGTCAAGGAAACGGCGACATCCCTTTACGCCTTCTTGTGACCATGCAGCACTCAGCTCAAATGCTCCGATAAACATTTCATACGTACGAAGTGTATCTGCACCAAACTCATTGACAATATCATCCGGATTTACCACGTTACCACGGGATTTGGACATTTTTTCTCCGTTGCTGCCCAAAATCATTCCATGAGAAGTTCTCTTCTGATATGGTTCTTTTGTAGGAACAATGCCATTATCATACAGGAACTTATGCCAGAAACGAGAATAAAGCAAATGTAATGTAGTATGTTCCATACCACCATTATACCAGTCAACCGGCAACCAATATTTTAAAGCTTCTTTGCTTGCCAATGCCTCTTTATTATGCGGATCTGTATATCGCAGATAATACCAGGAAGAACCTGCCCACTGTGGCATAGTGTCAGTTTCTCTTTCCGCCTTACCACCACAGCATGGACATGTGGTCTCCACCCATTCTCTCATGGCTGCCAGAGGAGATTCTCCATTATCTGTCGGCATATAACTATCCACATCCGGCAGTTCCAAAGGAAGTTCATTTTCCGGAACCGGTACATATCCGCACTTCTCACAATGGATCAACGGGATTGGTTCTCCCCAATAACGCTGTCTTGTAAATACCCAGTCTCTTAATTTGTAATTCTTTTTGGATTGACCGATGCCTTTTTCTTCCAGCCATGCAATCATTGCCTTTTTAGCATCTGCCACTTCCATTCCATCCAAAAATCCCGAATTGATCAATTTTCCTGTAGCCACATCGGTAAAAGCTGCTTCCTGAACATTTCCTCCCGCTACTACTTCGATAATCGGAAGATCAAACTTCTTGGCAAATTCCCAGTCTCTTTCATCATGTGCCGGTACCGCCATAATAGCTCCTGTACCATATGTCATCAATACATAATCAGAAATCCAAATAGGAATTTCTTTACCGTTAACCGGATTTATCGCACTTAAACCTTCCAAAACCACACCGGTTTTATCTTTTGCAAGCTCAGTACGTTCAAAATCAGACTTTCTGGCAGCTTGTTCTCTGTAAGCCACAATCGCATCCCAGTTTTTCAATTCGTTTTTGTATTTATCAATATAAGGATGCTCCGGAGATACTACCATATATGTCGCACCAAACAATGTATCCGGACGAGTCGTATAGATACGTAATTTTTCTTCTTTTCCTTTTAACTGAAAATCAACCTCTGCTCCCTGTGAACGTCCAATCCAATTTTTCTGAGAAACTTTTACTTTTTCAATATAATCTACAGAATCCAAATCATCAATCAGCTTATCGGCATATTCTGTGATTTTCAACATCCACTGGCTCTTTACCTTGCGGACAACTTCACTACCGCAGCGCTCACAATGTCCATTGACAACTTCTTCATTTGCCAAGCCCACTTTACAGGATGTACAGAAATTAATAGGCATTTCTGTTTTATATGCCAGACCAGCCTTAAATAATTTCAGGAAAATCCACTGTGTCCATTTATAATAATCCGGATCGGTTGTATTGATTTCTCTATCCCAGTCAAAGGAATATCCAAGTGATTGAAGTTGTTCCTTAAAATGTGCAACGTTTTTCTTTGTTACAATTTTCGGGTGAATATGGTTTTTAATCGCATAGTTTTCTGTTGGCAGACCAAATGCATCCCATCCCATCGGATACAATACATTATATCCCTGCATTCTTCTTTTTCTGGCCACAATATCCAATGCTGTATAAGGTCTTGGATGCCCAACATGCAGTCCCTGTCCTGATGGATATGGGAATTCAACCAATGCATAATACTTTGGTTTACTATAATCTGTTGTAGCAGCAAACGCTTTTTCATCTTCCCATATTTTCTGCCATTTTTTTTCAATATCCTTTGGCGAATATGAATAACTCATTTGTTTTCCTCCTGCTCTTTCAGATAAAACGAATTTTAAGTTCGCTTCTCTGCTTATTCTTTCACAATAGTTATAATATACTACTCTGCTGTAACAAAACCCCCCTCATCTCCAACTATATAGAGACGAAGGGGGCATTTCGCGGTACCACTCTATTTCATATGATTTCGAACTACTATAAACATCACAGTAAAAAACGAACTCATACACACTCATTAGCTTCTATAACGGGAAGTCCCGCCCTCACCTACTCTTATTCAGCTGGGTGCTCCAAGGCCAGTTCAATAAATTGGGGTACTGCCTCACACCAAACGACAGCTCTCTGATACCTTGCTTTACCTACTCTTCCTTTTCTACGCAATATTACTTATATCTATCAAAAAATTACATGTCTCATTTTATCATATCAGAAATTTTTGTCAAGATCCAACTTATCTCTTAGAGTATAATTATCATTGGCAAAAAAAATAAAGGGAAGAGACCGAAACCTCTTCCCAATCATACAGATTTGTCTTATTGTTTAATTGACGAGAAAAAACATAAGGAGTCTGTATGATGAATTCAATGATAAAGGAAA
>JAPFDH010000114.1 GCA_026169045.1 Lachnospiraceae bacterium
ATTTAATTTCTTCATAATAGTCGGTAAAGATTCTTTGTAAAATATTCATAACTCTATTATGCATGAAAATGAAAAAAAAGAAACCCCTAACCCCTCGAGATTGAGGGGAAGGGGAGTTGAATAGGCGAAGCCTATTTTTTATAAAAAAATCTTTGCAGCTTTTTAACATCATGGAAGATACATTAAAACAATCTTGACAGGATAGTTGCTATAATTAACCATGCAGAAAGGAGGATTTTGCATTATGATGGATTTCATTATGATCGTAATATTGGCTGGTTGTGTGGGGCTGATTGCTCTATTAGTGTTATGGTGTCAAAAACAGGTAGAGAGTAATGAGTAAGACTAACTATTAAAAGTCAAGTTTAAAATGAAGTTTTTTGAATGAACTGCAGAAATGCATTTCAGATATATTTGAACCTTGAAAATCGCATGACAAACAGAGCATCGTATACCGGTGCTCAAATGGAGTGTTTTGTATCAGAAAAAGTTATGCTGCTTTTATGTAAGGTTTTCCGGATTTTTCCATTGCATAGATTAGCCGTACAAGTTTCTTTGTGGCGTGGGTAATGGCAACATTGTAGTGCTTTCCCTCAGAGATTTTCTTTTGAAGATATGCACCAAATGTTGCATCCCAGTGGCAGACGTATTTAGTAGCATTAATCAGAGCAAAGCGTAAATATCGGGAACCTCGCTTTTCCATGTGAGAATAAGAAGATTCCAGTTGTCCAGATTGATAAGTGGAGGGAGAAGCTCCAGCGTAGGCAAGAAGCTTGTCTGGTGAATCAAAACGGGAGAAGTCACCGATTTCGGCAAGAATCATGGCCCCCATACGATAGCCGATTCCTGGAATGGTCAGTATTGGAGAAGAAATCTCATCCATGATTCTTTTAATCTCTGATTCGATTTCTGTAATCTCGCAATCCAGTTCACTGATCAGATGAAGTGTATGTTTTAATTCCAGAGATTTAGCGGGCATGTTGGAACCGATAGAAATTCTGGCTGCTTCTCGTATCTCAATGGCTTTATCGCGGCTGTAACGACCTTTAGAGGCATGCTCTAACAGTTTAGACAGATGTGTCAGATGGCAAGAAGCAATTTTGCCTGCTGAAGGAAGTTCGAAAAGCATGGCATACACGGAAGCGATATGAAGCGTCGGAACGAGTTTTTCCAATTCTGGGAAGAGAATGGTGATAAGTCTGGAAACAGACTGTTTAAGTTTGGCTCTTTCGTGAACCTTATCAAAGCGGTAACGAGTGAGTGACTTTAACTCCTCATTGTGATATGATGTGTCTGAGTAGGACTTTAAGTTCACATCAGACATGAGCATCATAGCAATGGTTCGGGCATCGACCTTATCCGTTTTTGTCTTTCTAAGGCTGAGACTTTTTCTGTAAAGATTTGTGTGAAGCGGATTGATGACATAGGTGGGTAGACCTTTGTCCATGAGATAACCGAGCAGGTTGTAGGAGTAGTGTCCAGTGGCTTCCAGTCCTACTTTTATTTTAGATGTATTTGTAGAAAGGGATTGGATTTTAGCGAAAAGAGCTTCAAAACCATCCCGGTTGTTCTGGATAGTAAAGACCTGAAACAGGACTTTGCCATCAGAGTTTGTAATAAAGCAATCATGCTTGTCTTTAGCAACATCAATTCCAACGTAGATCATAAAAATACTCCTCTGTAATAGATTTAGATACTGTTTAGGACCACAGGACTCCTTGCGATTGTAACCTCGTTCTAAATAAACCGTCATGCGGTATCTAACTGATTAACAAATGGACAAAGAGACTGTGGTTGGAGCCTTACTGAAACCATCGAGTGGTAGGAGGTAAAAACCAATCCACAGTATCTTAAAACAGCATAGCCTAACCTGTAGAAAAGGTAAAGAATGGCTATGACTATATAATACGAGGAGGAAAAGAACATGGTTGTTCTTGGCGTTATTGTTTTATTGTTGGGAGGCTATTTGGTGTATGCATTAGTTCATCCCGAAGAGTTCTAATCCAGGTGAGAGGAGGCCATCATGTTACAGATTTTATTTACCATATTGATTTATCTGATTTTAGTGATTCCGGTAGGAAGTTATGTTTATCATATAGCTGCCGGAAAACATACCTTTGCAGATCCCGTTTTTAATCATATAGATAGTGCTATATATAAGATTGGCGGAGTGAATTCAAATAATGGGATGAATTGGAAAAAATATGCATTGTCATTGCTTATGACTAATGGAGTTATGATTTTCTTAGGCTATATTATTCTGAGAATTCAGAGTATTGACTTTTTTAATCCCAATGGGATTGAAGCAATGGAGGAATCTCTTTCCTTCAATACAATTATTAGTTTTATGACCAATACTAACTTACAGCATTATTCTGGAGAATCAGGGTTATCTTATTTGTCGCAAATGTTAGTTATTATTTTTATGATGTTTGTATCAGCAGCTAGCGGTTACGCAGCATGTATTGCTTTTATACGAGGACTGGCTGGAAAGAGTAAGGATAACGTTGGAAACTTTTTTGTGGATCTTGTTCGTATTACCACTCGTGTATTGCTGCCTATTTCTATTATTGGAGGTTTATTATTGGTTTGGCAAGGTGTTCCCCAGAATTTATCTGAAAATGTTGTAGTTGATACAATTGAAGGGACAAAACAAGTTATTGCGCAAGGGCCTGTGGCAGCACTTGAAATTATTAAACATTTAGGTACCAATGGAGGTGGGTTCTTAGGTGCAAACTCATCAACTCCAATTGAAAATCCGACAATTATCAGTGATTTGATTGAACTCTATTCTATGATGTTGCTTCCGGGAGCTTGTGTAATTACTTTTGGTAAGATGGTACGTGATAGGAAGCAAAGCAAACTAGTAGAGGATATTGGAAAAACAGAGAATATGATTTCCAAAAGCAGAAAAACCAGAAAAAGTTTAACTGTTTGGATGTATGGAAGAGAAGGCCGTAGTATATTTGCAGCAATGGGTATTATTTTCCTTATTGGCTTAAGTGTTTGCTTTTGGGCAGAAACACAGGGAAATCCAGCACTTGCCCATATAGGATTGTCCCAGTCTATGGGAAGTATGGAAGGAAAAGAAGTCCGGTTTGGAATCGCTCAGTCTGTTATGTTTACGACAACGACAACATCATTTACCACTGGAACGATTAATAATATGCATGATACCTTAACACCACTTGGCGGTATGATTCCAATGCTTCATATGATGCTGAATGTTGTATTTGGTGGTAAAGGTGTTGGTTTAATGAATATGATCATGTATGCGATTCTTGCAGTATTCATTTGTGGCTTGATGATTGGGCGTACACCAGAATATCTGGGTAAAAAGATTGAAGGTCGTGAAATGAAGCTGACAGCACTTTGTATCATTATTCATCCATTGTTGATTCTGGGTTTTTCAGCTTTGGCGGTGGGAACACAGGCTGGTATGGAAGGTATCACCAATCCGGGATTCCATGGATTATCACAGGTACTTTATGAGTATGCATCTTCAGCTGCAAATAATGGTTCCGGATTCGAAGGTCTTGCTGATAATACACTGTTTTGGAATATAACAACTGGTTTGGCTATGTTCTTTGGACGATATATTTCTATTGTAATTCAATTAGCAATTGCCGGATCATTAATGAAGAAACGTTTTGTAAATGAGTCAACCGGTACATTACATACAGATACGTTTAGTTTTGCTATTATTTTGGTATTTGTGGTATATATTTTTGCAGCGCTGACATTCTTCCCGGTTCTGGCGCTTGGCCCTATTGCAGAACATTTGACTTTGTGGGCATAAGGAGGAATATTTATGAACAAGAAAAATCAAAAGCTAATTACACTTGATATTTTCCGTCAGGCAATTATTGGCTCCTTTACAAAATTGCATCCGCTTTATATGATGAAAAATCCAGTCATGTTTGTAGTGGAAATTGGATGCTTTATTACTTTGTTACTTTCTATTTTTCCGGGATTATTTGGAGATATGGCTAATGGAAGTAATTTAAGAGTTTATAATATTATTGTGTGTATTGTTTTGTTCGTTACCGTCTTATTTGCAAATTTTGCAGAATCTGTAGCGGAAGGACGTGGAAAGGCACAGGCTGCCAGTCTGAAGAAAACACAAAAAGATACAAAAGCACGTGTCGTACTGGGAAACGGTACAGAAAAAACAATTTTGTCCAGTGAATTAAAAAAAGGTGATATTGTAATGGTATCTGCCGGGGAGATTATTCCTGGTGATGGGGAAGTTATTGAAGGGATAGCTTCAGTGGATGAATCTGCGATTACTGGTGAGTCTGCTCCGGTAGTACGTGAATCTGGCGGTGATTTTTGCTCAGTGACTGGTGGAACAACAGTTGTCTCTGACTGGCTTAAAATACGGATTACTTCAGAACCGGGAAATAGTTTTTTGGATCGTATGATTGCATTGGTTGAGGGGGCTTCCCGTAAAAAAACACCGAATGAAATTGCATTAAGTACATTGCTGGTTTCGCTAACTATTATTTTTCTGATTGTTATAGTGACGTTGTATCCGATTGGTGTTTATTCGGGTGTTCAGTTGCAGACTTCGACATTGATTGCGCTGTGTGTATGCCTTATTCCGACGACGATAGGTGGCTTACTTTCAGCGATAGGTATTGCTGGAATGGATCGTGTTACCCGATTTAATGTTATTGCTATGTCTGGAAAAGCGGTTGAAGCATGTGGCGATGTGGATACAATGATTTTGGATAAGACCGGTACAATTACATATGGAAATCGTCTTGCTGCTGATTTCTTCCCGGTAGGAAGTGCAAATAGGAGTGATTTAATCCATTGCGCAGCACTTACCTGCCTGAAAGATGAAACTCCGGAAGGAAAGTCTACTTTAGAACTTGCACAACGTTTAGGAGATAGCAGTCATGAAATAAAAGGTGCTGAATATATAGAATTTACGGCACAAACTCGTATGAGTGGTGTAGATTTACCGGATGGCACAAAAATCAGAAAAGGTGCCTCGGAGGCTATTGAGAGATATGTAAAAGAGTTGGGTGGTTTGATTCCAAATGATTTACATCAACAAGTTGATAAGATATCCAGTCTCGGTGGTACACCATTAACTGTGTGTAGAGATAAGGAAATTTTAGGAGTAATTTATCTGAAAGATACAGTTAAACCTGGTATGGTGGAGCGGTTTGAGCGTTTGCGTGCGATAGGTATCAGAACGATTATGTGTACAGGAGATAATCCATTGACTGCTGCTACCATTGCAAAGGAAGCAGGCGTAGACGGGTTTATTGCTGAGTGTAAACCAGAAGATAAAATTGATGTGATTAAGAAAGAGCAAGCGGAGGGAAAAATCGTAGCAATGACTGGTGATGGAACCAATGATGCTCCAGCATTGGCACAAGCAAATGTAGGGCTTGCCATGAATAGTGGTACTACTGCGGCTAAAGAAGCAGCAAATATGGTGGATTTGGATTCTGATCCAACAAAAATTTTGGAAGTTGTAGAAATTGGTAAACAATTGTTGATTACCAGAGGAAGTTTGACTACGTTTTCTATTGCAAATGATATTGCTAAATATTTTGCAATTATTCCGGCAATGTTCATGATAGCAATTCCAGAACTTGGAGTATTGAATATAATGAACTTAGCATCGCCTTATAGTGCAATTTTATCAGCATTGATTTTTAATGCTATTATTATTCCCTGTCTGATTCCTTTGGCAATGAGAGGCGTTAAATATCGTCCTATGTCTTCTGGAAAGATGCTTGCAAGAAATATGTTGATTTATGGCGTGGGTGGTGTAATTACACCGTTTGTAGGAATTAAGATCATCGATATGTTGATTCATCCGTTGCTGATGATGATCGGGTTATAGGAAAGGATGATTGTGAGATGAAAAATTTAGTAAAGAAATTATTAAAGGAGATACGGCAGACGGTTGTTGTATCAGTTGTTTTAATGGTGGTATGCGGCTTGGTATTTCCTTGTCTTTTAACAGGGATGGCGAATTTAATTTTTCCAGATCAAGCTAAGGGTAATTTGATTGCTGTGAACAATCAGATCGTTGGAGCTGAGAATGTTGGGCAAGAATTTACAGAAGATTATTACATGTGGAGCCGTCCTTCCGCTTATCATTATAATGTATATATTGAGAAAGAGGGTAAGCAATATTATAATGATGGCACAGAATTTGCCGGTCTTGGTTCAGGATCCAACAACTATGCACCTTCTAATCCTGCGCTTGCAGAACGTGTAGAAGCGGATCTAAAGACATTTTTGGAAAAAAATCCGGAAGTTAAGAGGGAGGATATTCCAACTGATTTGCTTACAGCTTCCGGTTCCGGTCTGGATCCCCATATTTCACCAGAATCTGCTGAAATTCAAATTCCTCGAATAGCAGAAGCATCTGGTTTAAGTGAGGATAAAATCAGAAAATTTGTTGCGGATAACACAACAGAAAAGATATTAGGGATATTTGGTGAAAGAAAAGTTAATGTATTAAAAGTAAATATTGAGATTGCTCAGGAATTGGATCTTATATAGGAAAGGAGCTGACACAACATGATGGAGATGCATTTTTTTAAAAAGACAGAACAAGTAAAAATTCCATCTCCGGAAAAGCATAAAGAAGTTACTGTGCGGGATCTTTTTTACTTTTTATACGAGATTAGTGAATGGTCGCAATCGTGTCCTTTGGTATGTCCCAGTGAACAAGAAAATAAGAAAGTCTTTTATCTTTTATTCCGTAATTTCGCTTTTACAGGAGATGCATTCTGGCAGATATTTGGTTCCCAGGTTTGTATTATGAATTCCAGATGGAAATTGGATGTGTTTGGAACTTCATATCCCTCACAGGAAACGGTTTGGTTGACGCTGGAGGAACAAGATGGATGTTATTATGGAGTACAGAATACCATATCCGGTAAAACGGTTGATACGATTGACTCTTTGTGTTTAAGAATAGATTGTAATTCCCTTAAGTTGGCTCACATATTGCAGATCTTGTTCCAATCTGTTGATTGGAGAAAAGGTATTATTGTAACTGACTGGAAATATTATAATTTTTTTGTAGAAGAAAAAATAGAACATCATTGGGAGAATAGCTGCTTTTGCTATGGAAGTGTGGGTAACAATACGTTGCCGGAAGACTATGTACAAGCATTGAAATTTACGCAAAAAGTTACGCTATGGATCGGGTTTCTAAGGGATGGATTTGATTACAAAGAGTTTGAATGGCTATATATGCTGATTTCAGAAAATGCTGTGGAGAATCGGATTGAGTGGGAACTCGCATTGCATACAGCAATGCATAATTTAGGGTATACAATACAAGTATTGCGACATGAATTTGAATTGTATGATGTACAATCACAGCGAAAATACTTTAATTTTAATAGCCGACAATATGCGCAGATGGCTTTACTTAAGATTTTATTTCCAATAAATGTATAGAGTAGAAATGACAAAAGCACTGTAAAAACGGTGCTTTTTGTGTATTAGTCGCCTGATTAAGGTTTTGTTAACGATAATGTCAGGGACTCTTTTTTGCGGTTTGACTATGTATGGATTTTGTAATATGATTCCTACAGTTGCAATCATATTCGTTTCATTGATTTTCTATGTCTTTAAAAAGGTGTTCAATCTATGGTAACCGAGTAACAGTTGAAAATAGGCGATATGAAAACGGATTAGGAGGAAACAGGAATTATGGAATTGCGAATTTTAAAGTATTTTTTGATCGTGGCCCGTGAAGAAAATATAACGAAAGCAGCGGGACTGTTACATTTGACACAGCCAACGCTTTCCAGACAGTTAATGCAGTTAGAGGATGAGTTGGGAGTGAAGTTATTTCAAAGAAGTAAACATAGGATTATATTGACGGAAGATGGGATGCGGCTGAAAAAGCGGGCGCAGGAGATTGTGATGTTGGAAGAAAAGGTGAAAGAAGAATTTTCCAACAAAGGAGAAGAACTATCAGGAGAAATTTCCATTGGGTGTGGAGAAACACAAAATATGTCCTTTTTATCAAAGAAAATATTTTCGTTTCGGCAAATCCATCCCCATGTCACGTTTCAGATATATAGTGCTACGGCAGACGATATTAAGGAACGTATTGAACAGGGGCTTTTGGATATTGGACTTTTGACCGAACCGGTAGATATTTCCAAATATGATTTTTTGCGGATGGAGAAAAAAGAATGCTGGGGAGTTTTGACGTCAAAGGGATCGGGGTTGTATGAAAAAGAATGTGTATCTGTCGATGACTTGATGGGAATTCCATTGGTGATACCAGGACGCCAAAGTGTTCAGCATGAGCTTTCCTCATGGTTTGGAGAAAAATATGATAAAATTGAGGTAGCGGCCTCTTATAATTTGATCTTAAATGCAGCAAATATGGTACGCCATCATATTGGAACTGCTCTTTGTTTTGATTTGGATTTTCAATCGGATGATCTGCGATTTATTCCGTTTTCTCCTTCTCTTGAAACAGGTACCGTGTTGGTATGGAAGAAAAATCAGATGTTTTCTTCAGCAGTACATACGTTTATTGATTGTTTAAGAAATGCAGATTAGGCATTATCTGAGCTTAAATATAAGCATTAGACATAAAAGAATACGCGGGATAGAATAGTAAGTGTAACAATATCTGCTTTTTAAAATCGAAAAAATCAATGAAAGCAAAAATAGTTGATAGCAAGGAGATCGTGAAAATGAACAGAGAAATGATTGCAGAACAAAATAATGAAAAGTGGTTTGAGAAAAATGCGTTTGGTGACTGTATGGCTGACAAGGAATTTCAGAAGATCGCAGAAAATTTTTTGTGTGGTGATATATTGGAACAAGGGGAACTTTCCGATAAACAAAAGGCATTGGTTATATTGACCGCACTTACCACATGTCAGATGCTTCCTTCCATTGTGAGGTATACATTAGCAGCATTGCGGGTAGGAGCAAAACCGGAAGAAATGAAAGAAACACTTTACCAGTGTACCCCCTATATTGGAATAGAAAAAGTACGGTGTGCACTTACGGAAGTAAACCGTGCATTTCAGCAGGCCGGTATCTTACAGGAGCAGGAAAAACAGGGTACAGTGACAGAAACAACACGATTGGAAAAAGGGTTAGCTGTTCAGCAGAAAATTTTCGGAGAAGATAATATTAATGCGATGCGTGCTGCGGCACCGGAGGAATTAAAAATGATCCAGGATTATCTTTCCGCCTGGTGTTTTGGAGATTTTTATACCAGAAAGGTATTGGATTTAAAGATGCGGGAACTGATTACCTTTTGTGCAATCTGTTGTCTTGGCGGATGTGAGCCACAGGCAAAAGCCCATGTAGGGGCCAATATTCATGTGGGAAATACCCGTGAAATTCTGATTGCTGCTGTGACCCAATGTCTGCCGTTTATCGGATTTCCACGTACATTGAATGCCATTTCCTGTATTGATGAAGTGACAAAAAAATGATTTTAACACGGTAGCTGAAACACGGAGAATTAGGATTGTTCGATGAAGGTTTTGATCGCTGCTACAGTTTGCTTCTGTTGTTCTTCAGAAGAAATGGTTGCCGGAAAATCACCGGCTTGAGAACCATAGTTGCCAAATTGTGCATGGTTTCCGCCTTCAATTCTGACCGTATTGGTGGTGTAATGAATGTCTTCGGCAGCCAGTCCGTCCAGACTGCCATAAACCGTTAATGTATTCTCCAGAGGGTAGTCTCCATAGATATATGCTCCCAACAGGATCAGTCCTTCTATCTGATCCGGATGGTTTGAGGCAAAACGGGAGGCCATGGCTCCGCCCAGGGAATGACCTGCCATGTACCAGTGTTCGATATCCGGAAATCTGGGAATAATATCTTTAGCGGCATTGGAATCGAAAATAGCCAGATGGAAAGGCATGTGAACCAGAATACATGTAATGCCATTTTGGCGGATCTGATTCAGCAGAGGGAGATAGGCTTCCGCTTCTACTTTTGCACCCGGATAAAAAATCATGGCAGTATCCGTTGGCGTCGGAGAGGAAAGGATGGTCAGGTTATCACTTGTGGAGATATCGGTATTTTGGTCTAAAATATGGAGCGCTGCGTTGTCTGCCCGGTAATAATCGGATACATACCAGAAAAAAACACCTGTCAATAGGGCCGCTATAATCAGTAATACGCTGGCAGCAATCAGTAATTTTTTGTAACGCAGCGTATGGTTTTTTATCATATTTATCACCTCCAAATAAATTATGAATATTATATGGTGGTCTTCGTTTCTTTTGCCTGTTCTACAATTTTTTCATAGGGACCAATGATATAGCGATTCATCTGACCTTTCATTTTCTTTTGAACAGAAGGAATGGCCAACATGGCTCCAACCAGTTTCATCTGCAGAATCCGTTTTTTCTGTTTTTGCGGAAAATCATAAATACCATGGGTCTTGTAAAACTTGTGGTCGGCTTTCATCATACCCTGCATAACATAGATGAGATCGCGGAAAATCTTCATTCCACCGACACCGTAGAAATTAGCAGGGCGGGATAGTTTCTTTTCCAGAGCAAACACAAGGGAAGCAGCTAACGTTTGAATATTTGCGGTAGTGTCGTTTTCATCGGTAGCTACGCCGCACAGATAATTGCCGCCCACCTCACTTCGGCCTTCCAGGATCATGCGAAGATTGCTCTCGTACTGATAATCACCGCTGATGAGATAAGCGATGGGAGTGCCGTGGGTAACGGTGCGGTGTCCATTGCAGAATTGTCTGTCGTCATAGCATTTAAAGCTAGAATGGGTATAGTGGTCAGAAATGGTGAAAGCATAAACAAAGGCATCGGCATTTTGGATTTTTGTGCGCAGGAACTCATCAAATCCGTCCTTGTAGACGCAGCTTCCCGTAACAGCGCAGCCAAAACAGCCAAGACAACCACCGGAAAAGGGGAAATCACGCAGGTTTACCACCCGACTTTCGAAAGGAAGAGCAGCCTGAAAATCGGCAATCATATTTTGGAGATTTTTGTCTTCCGGTGCATAATTGGTAACGATGACAACGTCTTTTTCGGTTGTTTTGGGTACGGAAGAAAGAATGGGCATATAGATAGATTTGTTTGTATTTACCGGGCGAATCGGTGGTGTGGCGAATAGACCGTGTTCGCAGGAAAATAGAAGCTGATCAAAGAAATTTCGTGCCTCCTTCTGGCCCTTTGGGGTGAGCAGATCATCCATATCCGCCGATAACCCTCGTATGACATGTAAGCCCAGATCGAAGCAGTTTTCTTCCACGTAACGATGGGCGGTTACGTCATAAAAGTGTTTGGAAGTGGTAATCTGGGATGCAAACTTGCCGGAAAGATCTACACCGTCTTCTTTTATCAGTTCAATCAGGCGGTGCAGCTGATAGGGAGCGATAAATGTATAGACCGGATAGGAAAAGAGGAGAAGATCTGCTTTTTCCAATTCGCAACGCAGTGGAGCAAAGTCGTTCTCATAGCTTTTGATGCGCTGTCCGACAGGAAGAAATGTAAATGTATGCTCCGGATGGAGTGCCTGTAAATAGAGTGCTGTGTGGATTGTAATAGAATTTTTTCCTTTGGGACTGGCATTTAAAACAAGTATGTTCATGGTTGTTCCTCCAATTCATGTAGTAAGCGGGTGTACCAGTTATATTCAAATTCAGCAGCGGCAATGCCGTAATCAATGGTATATTCCTGAAAGCGTAATACCTGCTGCCAGTCAGTTCCGGATGGCAGCGTTTGTTTTTTGATATGGCAAAATTGATCCCGTATAGCACAGAGAATCGATTTGGTTTCTTCCATTTGTCTTATGTAATTCTGAATGGCAGAAATCCGTTCCTCCGGTTTTGCCAGACCGGCAAAAAAAAGGCGGGAGAGTTCCATATTTTTTACTTTTTCCGCCTGCATGGGCTGCGCAACCCAGACCGAAAATGCAGAGCGGCCGGTATCGGTGATGGTAAAAACTTTTTTGCAGCGTTTTCCTTCCATGATTGTTGTGGATGTTACGCTGCCTTTTTTTTCCAGTTTGGAAAGAGCTGTTTGGACACTGCCGGCACTGTGAGAACAGATCAGGGCAAGATTTTTCTTGATAAACTGCTGCAGTTCGTATCCTGTCATGGGAGAAAGGATGAGTAAACCCAAAATCAGATAATCCATAATTACCTCCAATATATCTAATAGATATATTATAGGTATGGGGAAAAATACTGTCAATGAAAAAAATTGACTTCTTTCTATGAAACCGATATACTGCATATAAAGCGAATAAGATGGATCGGATGAAAGAAGAGAGAGTTTGAGAGACAGAAGAAATTTTTCTAAAGGAGGGAAGCGAACATGAAAAAAATAATTATGGGAATTGTAGCAGTGATTGGAATCATTAGTGCCAGCATGATTATAGTATCCGCATCGGCTGTTAATGGAAGAAATTTTACAGATGCCGATGGGAATGGAATTTGTGATTATAAACATGCTGCCTGTATATGTGAGGATATCCATAAAAACTGCCAACGGGAAAGTAGTGGAAATGGTTCTTGTCTGTATGGAGGAATGGGAGCAAGACATGGATACGGAAACAGACAGGGCAGATAGGTATGGGAAAATGGAGAATGGTAGATACACCATTCTCCGTTTTTCTGCTTTGTATGTTATAATACAGGATGAATAAGAAATGCGGTGAAAAGGAAGGGAAGGAGGGATGTGTATGAATAAAAGCGATATTACCCGGGATTCTTTTATGCTGAAGGGGGCGTTGGCAAAAAAAGGATATGATTGGTGGTGGCATTCGTTCACAGCATATCATGCCGAAACGGGAGAAGAAAAAACATTTTATATCGAATACTTCCTTTGTAATCCGGCATTGGCTGAAGAGAAACCTGTGATTGTATGGAATCATCCGAAAGATCAGAAAGTCGGAAAAAAGCCATCGTATGCGATGATTCATGTGGGCTTTTGGGGAAAAGAAAAGGGGCAGCTTCACCGATTTTTGCCGTGGAAAGAAGTTTGTGTCTCACAGGGATCTCCGTTTTATCTGAAGGCTGCGGACTGTTTCTGTTCAGAACGCCATATGACTGGTGCGGTTCATATTACAGAGGAAGAGGCAAAGAGACATCCGGAATGGATGAGTGATGCCGGATCTATGGAATGGGATATTAAGATAAATAAAAAAGTAGCGTATCACGTAGGATATGGTGCATCCCGATTTTTTCGGATGATTCATGCATTTGAAATGTTTTGGCATGCGGAGGGGATGAAAACAGAATTTGACGGGTGGTTGCGTCTGAATGGGGAAACTTATGTGGTGCGTCCAAAACAGTGTTATGGTTATGCGGATAAGAACTGGGGAAGTGATTTTACATCGCCATGGGTCTGGCTGTCATCCAATGACCTGATAAGCAGAAAAACGGGAAAACGTCTTTTAAACAGCGTATTTGAGGTGGGAGGCGGGAATCCGAAGGTATTTGGAATTTCTTTGGGAAGAAAGCTTCTGGGGCAATTCTATTACGAGGGTTCCGACTATGAATTTAATTTCAGTAAATTTTGGACGGGAAGCCGTACAAAATTCATGTGTTTTGAGACCGAGAAGCACATTGTA
Source organism: Lachnospiraceae bacterium (assembly GCA_026169045.1). Taxonomy (GTDB): domain Bacteria; phylum Bacillota; class Clostridia; order Lachnospirales; family Lachnospiraceae; genus Fimimorpha. The sequence continues at coordinate 13,582 of JAPFDH010000114.1, forward strand.
TGGAAGGTAATACAGACCACACGGACAGCAAAAATGACGGTGAAAATCATATGTGAGAAGGAAGAAATGATATGCATTAATTATGAGTCGCCGGATGGTTATAAGCGGCATACCCATCTTTGGAACTGCGGGAACGGTAAAGGAATGGTAAAACTATATGAGCGCAGAAAACAAGAATGGGTTCTTGTGGATGAAGTATGGGCAAGACATGTGGGTTGTGAGTATGGAGAATATGGCTCAAAATAAAGCGGAGGAAATTAAATGCAGAAGGAAATTCAAAACGAAGATATTCCTAAAACCATAGAAGAATATATATTACATCAGTCGGAAGAAGCACAGCCGTATCTCATGGCAGTATATCGGATCATTCGGGAAGCGATACCGGATGCGGAAGAAAAAATATCATGGAAAATGCCAACCTTTTGGAAAAAAAGAAATTTAATTCAGTTCGCAGCATTTCAAAAACATATCGGACTTTATCCGGGACCTGCCGGAGTGTGTGCGTTTGCCCATCTCTTGAGTGGTTATAAAATGAGTAAAGGCGCCATTCAATTTCCATACAAAAAACCTCTTCCACTGGATGTGATCCGGCAAATTGCGATTTGGTGCAGAAAAGAATATGGAGACTGATTGAGAAGAAATGCTTATATGATTATGAGAGAAAAAGAGGATAGAATAGTATGATGCAAGATCAAAAAGACTGCAAACAAAAACAACTGGGATGCGGAGGATGTCCGTATTTATCTCTTCCCTATGAAGAGCAGTTAAGGAAGAAACAAAAATCTGTTAAAAAACTATTGGGTAATTTTGGAAAAATTCAGCCAATCATCGGAATGGAAAATCCTTGGAACTATCGCAATAAAGCCATTTCCACGTTTGCATCTTCCAAAAAGCGGCCGCTTTTCAGTGGGATTTACCGGGAAAAAACCCATCAGGTAATTCCGGTGGATACGTGTCTGCTTCATCAGGAAAGACTGGATGAGGCGATTGGGGCAGTCAGAGAAGCAGCTTTACTCTGTAAATATAAGCCATATGATGAAGACAGGCATACCGGACTAATTCGTCATGTTCTGGCCCGCCACAGTAAAACAACGGATGAAGTATTGGTTGTATTGATAACAGCATCGGATATTCTTCCCAGATCACGTACTTTTGTGAAAACACTCCGAGAACTTTGTCCGAATATTACCACCATAGTACAGAATATAAATACCCGTGATACCAGTGCAGTATTGGGATTTAAAGAAAAAATCTTATATGGAAAAGGATATATTACCGATCAGCTTTGTGATGTAACATTTCGGATTGCAGCATCCAGTTTTTATCAGGTGAATCCTGTTCAGACAGAGATTTTGTATCGGACTGCCATTGAGGCAGCAGGATTGGATAAAACGAAGACCGTATTGGATGCGTATTGTGGTGTAGGCACCATCGGACTGGCCGCGGCTGCTCATGCAAAATATGTACTTGGAATTGAACGGAATGGCAGTGCTGTCCGTTGTGCCATGCAAAACGCAAAAGATAATGGAATTGCCAATGCAAGTTTTATTAATGCGGATGCTACAGCAGCTATTCAAAAAATGGCAGCAAGGGGAGAAGGGATGGATGTGGTGTTTATGGATCCGCCCAGGGCAGGAAGTACACCGGAATTTTTGGAAGCCGTAAGCAGAATGTCTCCTGATCGTTTGGTTTATGTTTCGTGTAATCCGGAAACGCAGCAAAGGGATTTGCTGATTCTAAAAAAATATGGATGGCAGGTAAAGCGAATCCAGCCGGTGGATATGTTCCCACATACCGATAGTGTTGAGACGGTTGTACTGCTTTCCAAAGTTTCTTCTATGTCCATCAGATGAGACAGGAACGTGACATTATTGAAGAAAAAAGTACAACAAGCCGAAATTTGTAAATTACAGACATCTGAAATACCTGTTAAAACAAGAAATGATAATTATGAATGCCCTGAAGGTTTTGGAATGGTATAGTTTTCAGATTTGAGGTAAATAGCAATGAAAAACAATATGATAGAAATTCGATATATACAGAATACAGATAAAGTATTTTGGTATACGCTTGACAGACACCTGCCTAAATCGGAATTTGACTTAAAGGTACGTGACAAACGCGGATATGTTCTATTGCATGTCGGTATACCTATAGGCATACTTCGATATAATTTGTTTTGGGATAATATACCGTTTTGCACACTTCTATATATTTCGGATAAGTATCAAAGGCAAGGATATGGTAAAAAACTGATGGAATATTGGGAAAATGAAATGGAAGCCAAAGGTTACAGTTTTGTTTTAACTTCAACACAGGCGAATGAGGAAGCGCAGCATTTTTACCGTAAGCTCGGCTATCGTGACTGCGGAAGTTTGATAATGAAGGAAGAGCCGACAGAACTGTTTTTGATAAAAGAGCTCAAGAGGACTGGAAAATGAAGAATATTATACTTTTTTGCGGCTTGAATGGTGCAGGGAAAAGTACATTAGGAAGGGTGTTTGCTGAAAAATTGAATTATCCGTTCATTGATATTGAGGATATTTATTTTCCGAAAGGTGATTCTGATTATCTTTATGCAAAGCCACGCCCATTCGAGGAAGTAAAATCCATTTTGCTGGATATGACCGCAGAAAATACGTTCTTTGTTTTGGCATCAGTCAGAGGAAATTTTGGTGAGAATATCATCTCTCGTTTTATGAGTGTGGTTTATATTGAAGTTCCGAAAGAAATGCGAATTCAGAGAGTGTATGATCGTTCATATAGTAGATTTGGAAACAGGATATGCGAGGGTGGAGATTTATATGAAAAAGAAACAGCCTTTTTTGATTGGGTGAAATCCAGAGATGAAGATGTGATTGAAAAGTGGCTGACATCTGTCTCTTGTCCAATTGTCCGGGTAGATGGAACTTTGCCGATTGAGGATAATGTAAAACTGATTATGGATCAGCTTCATTTGAGGATATAGAGGTCGATTGACTAAGCAGAGTTATCAGAGATGATGGCTAATTGTACATAATTTAGATATGCATATCCATTTTGATTATCTTGACAGTCTCATCTGTCAATGATATAATGAACAATGTTCAATTTGAGAGGTGAATTATGAATAAAGTGGTAACTTCCAAAGAAGATATTCTTGAGGTGAGCAAAGGAATGGTTGCAGAAAATGGGGTACAGGCAATAAACATGCGTAATGTAGCCCGGCAGTGTGGTGTTGCGGTTGGCTCTGTTTACAATTATTTTCCCTCTAAAAATGATTTGATGATTGCTGTGATAGATGGGATATGGAGAGAAATTATTCAGGGGATTTCGGACTGCAGTTCTTCCGGCAATTTTTCGGAAAATGTAGAGAAGCTGTTTTATAGTGTAAAAAACGGTGGAGAAAAGTATCCTTTCTTCTTTAGTATTCATTCTATGAGTATTGCAAGAAACGGAAAGGATAAAGGGCGTGAAACAATGAATCAGTATTTTGAGTCTGTTAAGTCTGATTTGTTACGTTCTTTACAGAGAGATCCAAGAATAAAACAGGATTTTTTCTCCGAAAAATGTACCCAGACAGATTTTGTTGAATTTGTTTTTGCAAATCTGATTTCTCTATTGGTTCATGGACAGGATTCCTGCGATGTACTGCTTGAAATTATTAAAGGTACGATTTACAAATAGTGGCCTGCTGTAAGCGGGCTTTTTCTAGGGATTAAAATGAACAATGTTCAGAATGTGAGGTGATACTTTTTGAAGGTAAAAAAACAATATCTTTTACTGCTGGCCTGTCTGGTCTGGATGATAGCAGGAGGAAATATTGTCCGTATTGGATTTGAGGTGTATTTGGAATATCTGACGGTGTTTAATATTTTCTTATCTATCATAATATTTGCTTTTTTTCAATTCTTTATTTTTGGCAGGCTGGTGAAAAAGCATACGAAGAGAATTATTGCTTACGAAGAACGACAGTGGTTTATTAAATTTTTTGATGTAAAATCTTTTATCATTATGGCCATTATGATGACCGGAGGAATTTGGCTTCGAATGTCAGGTCTGGCTCCCGAACGGTTCATCGCCGTATTTTACTCAGGTTTAGGTGTGGCGTTACTTTTAGCAGGGATTTTATTCGGTGTCCATTTTTTAAAAATTATGTATCCAAAATCAAATTAGGAATAGAAAGGAAAATTATTTATGCAGGCAATTATGGAAACGTTATTTGATGCTGTGTATTTAACCACGGTCATTACACTGGGAATTATGATGATCGTAAAATCGAAAGGAAATAAACAGTATCTGTTGTTTGGGATTATGGCAGTTGTTCTCGGCTTTGGGGACTCCTTTCATCTTGTTCCCCGTGCAATTGCGCTGTGTACAACAGGACTTGAGAATTATGTCGTTTCATTGGGAATCGGAAAATTTATTACTTCGATTACCATGACGTTTTTCTATATTCTGTTGTACTATGTCTGGAGAATCCGATATGGCGTACAGGGAAAAACATGGCTTACAATCAGCTTTTACCTGCTTGCCGCAGCCAGAATTGTTTTGTGCCTGTTTCCGCAGAATGCATGGACAAGTGCAGATGCTCCTTTGTCTTGGGGAATTTATCGCAATATCCCCTTCGCTCTCATTGGGCTCTTGATTATTATTTTGTTTTATCAGAGTGCAAAAGAGACAAAGGACAAAAATTTCCGTTTTATGTGGCTTACCATTGTGCTGAGTTTTGGTTTCTATATCCCTGTTGTATTATGGGCTGATATCAATCCGCTGATTGGTATGCTGATGATACCGAAAACCTGTGCCTATGTATGGACGGTTCTGATTGGATTTTTAGATATGAAAAGAGGTGAAAAACCATGAAGAAATATATAAACATTGCATTTATCTATGCGATTGCTGCGATTGTATGTGGCGTATTTTACCGTGAATTTACAAAGTTTAACGGATTTACAGGAAAAACAACTCTTGCTTTTACGCATTTGCATCTTTTTGTACTTGGAACATTCCTGTTTCTTATGCTGGCAATTTTCATTCAGTTTACAGATGTTGCCGAACAAAAAGCTTTTGCATGGTTTTTAAAGCTATATAATGTGGGACTTCCGTTTATGGTTGTAATGTTTTTTGTCAGAGGTATTCCACAGGTACTTGAGATTGGACTTTCTAAGGGAATTTCATCGGCCATATCAGGTATTGCGGGAATTGCCCATATTATAATGACCATTGCGATTGTACTGTTATTTACGGCTCTTAGAAGGAGTAATAGTGTTTTAAAAGAAACATAAATATTAAAAAATATAATAGGCAGAAGTCTCAGCATTCTGGATATTTGTAGTAATCACCTCTCTTCCAGAAATAAAGGAAAAGAGGTGATTTTTGTTAAATGTGCCAATCGTTATGATACCTTAAAAACAGGGAAATATCACTTCTGTGCATGAATTGCTTTGAATGATGCTGTCTTACTTTTATTTTACACTTTGAGAAAATTTCTGCTGTGCTTCCATGACTTTTTTAGCCTCAGCCGGAGGTGTTTCGTACATGCCTCTCTGATGCATCAAGTTAAATACGTCTGTGGAAATATTGTGTTCCTGTTCTAAAATATTCATTATGGTGCCTCTAAGGTTATCGTGTACACATTCATTGGCAAAGGTATTAAATTTTTCTGTGGCAGATTTTTGTGTTGAAAGACCGTCTGCCAGTATTTCTTTATCTGTAAATTCCTGCATAGCTGCGCCTCCTATTTTAAATACTCATATAATGAATTAAAATGCCCTTGATGCTGTTGAGATATTTGCTCAAATTTTTGTTTAATCTCCATATCTTCTGTCTGTTTTGCCAGCATGGAGAATTTTTTGATTAATAATTCTTCGTCTGCCAACAGATCATTGAGAGAAGACAGTTCTTTTTCAGATAACTGTGCCATGGTGATGACCTCCTTTATCAATTCTTTTTACCGTAATAGAATGTACGTAAAGCCTGTTTTTATTCTTTCATTTCAGAATCTTAAAATTTGCTCTTTTTACCAAAAAATAGAAGATCATTTATTTGAAAAGAGTCGGACTGGTAAGCAGATGCTTCCAGTATAATCTGTTTTCAATGGGAAATATTATATTTAAAACATAGGAGGGCGAAAATGGAATCGATTTGGAGTAAAACATGGAGCAGAAAGAAAGGTCCTGCTTTAAATGGTGAGATTCAGGCAGATGTAGCTGTGATTGGTGGAGGTATGGCAGGAATATTGACCGCATGGTATCTGAAACAGTCTGGTGTACAGGTGGTTGTTCTGGAAGCAGATAGGATTGGAGGAGGACAGACAAAAAATACTACTGCAAAGATAACTGCCCAGCATGGTTTGTTCTGCAGCCGATTGATTGAAACGAAGGGAGAAGAAGTGGCCAGAAACTATGTACAGGCTAATCAGACAGCTGTAGAAGCGTATAAAAGAATGATTCGTGAGGAAGACATTGATTGTGATTTTAGGGAAAGTGATGCTTATGTCTATTCGCAAGATGAAGATAAAATAAGGAAAGAAGTGGAAGCGGCAAAAATTCTGGGAATTCATGCATCCATTGAGAATCATCTTGAAATTCCGGTTTCCTATGCTGGTGCGGTGCGTTTTCCCGGACAGGCGGAGTTTCATCCCCTAAAATTTATTGGAGCACTGGCTCTGCAGTTAACCATATATGAAGATACTATGGTAACAGAAATACAAGATCATTTGGTTAAAACAACCTGTGGAAGTGTAAAAGCAGATAAAATTGTAATTGCCACGCACTTCCCTTTTATTAATTTTCCAGGTATGTATTTTACCAGGATGCATCAGGAGCGTTCTTATGTGCTTGCTTTGTCAGGAGCTGGAAAACTAAATGGAATGTATATAGGAAATGAACAGGGAATGTTTTCTTTCCGGCAGTATGATCAATATATTTTGCTGGGAGGACGGGCACATCGGACCGGTGAGAATCGGACTGGGGGTCAGTATGAGGCTTTGAAAAAGAGTGCAAAAAAGATGTTCCCTGAAAGCAAGGTGTCGGCGTATTGGTCTAATCAAGACTGTGTTACAATCGATCATTTGCCATTTATCGGGCGATATGCTGCAAAACATCCGAATTGGTTTGTAGCGACAGGATTTCAGAAGTGGGGAATGAGTTTATCTATGGTATCGGCCAGGCTTTTAAATGATTTAATTTGTGGAATTAAAAATGAGTATGCGGAAATATTTTCTCCATCCAGATTTTCGATAAAAGAAATTCCGGGAATTATGAAGGAAGGGGGAAAGGCTGTAAAGGGATTGACCAAACGTTTTTTTCAAGTGCCCGATGAAACCATTGCATCAATTGAACCGGGACATGGAGCGGTAGCGGATACGCCGCAGGGAAAAGTCGGCGTGTATAAAACAGAAACAGGACAAATTTATCAAGTGGATCCGATCTGTCCTCATTTGGGCTGTGAATTGTCATGGAATCCGGAGGAGAATTCTTGGGATTGCCCCTGTCATGGGTCTCGATTTGATTATAAAGGAAATCTGCTGAATGGACCAGCCCAGAGAGGGATTCGGTGATTAGGATCAAATTATATAGACCGGATATGTATGAGGAAAAAGTGTAAAGTCAAATTGACAAGATCAAGATATTGAATTAGTATGGCAATATGAAGGGTTTTGTATTATTATGATGGTTAAACGGGAAAATATTGTTTGCATAGTGGAGATGAGAGTATGAAAAAGGAAACTCATGATAATACGATAAAATATGGAAAACCGAAGATGATATTATTTGATTATGGTCAAACACTAGTCAATGAAAGAAAATTTGATGGTGTAAGAGGAACGAATGCAGTTTTACAGTATGCTATTTGTAATAAATATGGCTATACTGCAGAGGATGTGCAGGCCAAAGCGGATGCAATTAATAATGATATGGGACGTTTTGATCCTAAAAGAAGACACTTGCTTCAAGTAGAAGTTCCAAACCATATGTTTACTGCCTATTTATATCAGTCAATGGGAATTGAATTGTCATTAACTTCACAACAAATTGAACGAATTTTTTGGAATGAGGCTTCTCCTGGAGTTCCAACAGATGGTATAGAGGATTTTTTAACTTTCTTGAAAGTACAGAATATCCGAACTGGTGTAATTAGCAATATTTCATACTGTGGTGAGGTTGTAAAAGAGCGTATCGATACATTGCTACCAAATAATGATTTTGAGTTTATACTTGCATCAAGTGAGTATATGTTCAGGAAACCGAATGTTCGAATTTTTGAATTGGCTTTGGAAAAGGCAGACTTACAATCCAAAGATGTTTGGTATATTGGAGATAACTATGAGTGTGATATTCTGGGAGCAAGAACAGCCGGTCTTTTTCCTGTGTGGTATTTGGGAGCATTGGAATATCCCATTGAAATTGAAAAAAATGATGAAGTCTTAAAGATTACGCATTGGTGTGAACTACGGGAACTGTTAAAAGAAAAAGTGAAAGCGAAAAGTGTATAATTTATTATATAGCAAACGAAAGAGAGACTTATGTTTCTCAGAAATGACGGGTGATAATAATGAAGGTTGGATATATTCAATATGATGTAAAACATGATCGGGAAGAGAACTTTAGAATTATACAGAAATATCTTGAAAAGCGTGAATGCGATCTTGTAGTATTACCGGAGTTATGTGTTTGTGGTTATCTTTTTGAAAATAAAAAGGAGCTAATGGATAGTGCGGAGGTCATTCCAGATGGTGTTTCTACGAATAGAATGCTTGAATGGTCAAAGATGTATCATTGTATCATTGTCTTTGGATTGGCAGAACGAATAGGGGATAAGGTGTATAATACTGCAGTTGTGGTAGATAAAGGGACATATATTGGAAAGTATCAAAAGATACATCTTTCTGATTTCGAAAAAAAATTGTTTGAAAGAGGACAATTGAATCGGATTTTTGATTTGGGTGAAGTAAAACTGGGTGTTCAGATTTGCTTTGATCTTTGGTTCCCTGAGGTTTCAAGGGAACAGATTCAAAAAGGAGCGAATCTCTTGTGTGTATTGGCAAATTTTGGAGGAGAAACAACATATATCATTTCTCAGACGCGTGCGATAGAGAATTTGACTCCTCTTGTAATGAGTAATCGAATTGGGCATGAAATATCTCATGATATGGATGCATATTTTTTGGGTAGAAGCACGATTGTTCAGTCTGATGGAAAAAGAATTTGTGTGGGGGAAAAGGAATGTGAGAGATTTGATGTTTGTGAGATTGAAATAAAACAGACAAAATCTAATGTAATATGCAGTAATTTTGATGCAGAAATTGCGATACATACAATAAAATAATAGTTTTTGTATTGTCTGACCTTCTATTTGTTATATGGACTTTTAATAACAAATAGAAGGTTATTTTGTATCGGTTTAAAAATGCTTAAAAAGCATGTTGGTGTATAAAGAACAAGCATTAGACATGGAAATTGGTTCATTTTATAATGCAGGTGCAGAAAAGAATATTTGGATAGTATAGAAAGGAAAAAAATATGGAAAAGTCAGAAATTAATTCTATTTTTGATATAGGAGAAAAAAATCCGTATGGTCAGTATTTTATAGGACAAAGTTATTTAAACATGCTATGTACGAAAGGGGTTTCTATTGGAAATGTTACATTCGAACCGAGATGCCGCAATAACTGGCATATACATCATGCAAAAAGCGGTGGAGGACAAATTTTACTTTGTACGGCAGGATGTGGTTGGTATCAGGAATGGGGACAGCCTGCGAGAAAATTACATGCCGGGGATGTGGTAGTCATTCCCCCGGAAGTAAAACATTGGCATGGAGCAGCAGCAAATAGCTGGTTTGTTCATCTGTCGATTGAAGTTCCAGGAGAAGAAGCATCGAATCAATGGTGCGAGGCAGTTACAGACGAAGAATATGATCAATTAGATAAAAGATCTGTTTCCCCTTCCAGCAATACAGCAAGGTAAGATTCGGATGCTTTGGAGAAAACCTGATATTTTTTCCATACAATATGTATTTCGGCTTTCAGATTTGGCTTCAAGGGACGAAAGCAAAGGTTGCTGGAGCCGGAAACATTAATGATCTTATCAAGACAAAGTGCGTATCCCATTCCGTCTTCTACCATGAGAGATCCATTGAAAACGAGGCTATACGTTCCGGTTACTTGTATGGTATCAGCATAAGATCCAAACCAATTTTTTAAAGAAGGGCTGGATAGGCTTTGTCTGGAAAAAATAAGTGGTTCATTGGATAAATCAACAGGCTGGATTTCACTCTTTTTAGCAAGAGGACTGTCTTTTCGCATAAGCACTCCCCAGGTATCTTCATATGGAAGGCGAATGGAATGATACTTTTCCGGATCAATGGAATCAAAAAGCAGCCCAAAATCAATGAGTCCTTTATCCAGCTGGTCTAAAACATTCACACTGTCTCCGCTGGAAATATGGAAATGAATATCTGGATAAATAGCCCGAAGTTTTTGTGCTGCGCGGGTCAGATAATGTACACCATCTGTCTCACCTGCTCCAATATAAATATCACCGGAGAGCGGTGTATCGGACTGGGAAACTTCTTTTTCTGTTTTCTGAACCAATTCTAGGATCTCTTCTGCGCGTTTGCGCAATAATATTCCTTCTGAAGTCAGTGTCACACTATGACTGTTGCGTATGAACAACTGTTGCCCAAGTTCTGTCTCCAGATCACGGATTTGACGGGATAAAGTGGGCTGGGTAATGTGCAGCGCGGCAGCGGCATTTGTTATATTTTTTTCTCTGGCGACGGCAAGAAAATATCGTAACACACGAAGTTCCATGGTGTCTCTCCTTTTCTATTGTTTATAGGAATTATACAAAAAAGGTGAAATGCTTTCAAGGCATGTCATGAAATAAATAAAGAGTATTAGCTATTTCATATAGGAAGAAATATACTAATAAGAGAAATGGAGGAATGCACAATGCAACTGAATGAATTTTTAGAGCAAATGAATGCACAAAAAATGGTCGTGGCAGGAAGTGAAGCCCATCAATGTATGTGTGATCTGTCTCAAGAAGCACTGCGCATCACTGCAGAGATGAACAGCACCTATCATACACCACAAAAAATTGTGGAGCTCATGTCGGAATTAACCGGTACGCAGGTGGATAAGAGTTTTTCATTGTTTCCGCCGTTTTATACGGATTGCGGAAAAAACCTGCATATCGGAAAGAATGTATTTATTAATTCCGGCTGTCGTTTTCAGGATCAGGGAGGGATCACCATTGGTGATGGATCATTGATTGGACACAATGCTGTGTTTGCAACTCTGAATCATGACCAAAATCCATCCAGACGGGGGAATCTGCATCCGGCTCCCATCAAACTTGGAAGAAATGTATGGATTGGGGCAAATGTCACAATATGTCCGGGGGTGACGATCGGGGATGGAGCCATTGTAGCAGCTGGTGCAGTTGTGACTAAGAATGTTGAGGCCAACACTGTGGTGGCAGGAATACCGGCAAAGAAAATAAAGGAGATTATTGAATAAATGGAAATAGAAAAATTAGAATTGACACAGGAATGGGATAAAACTTTTCCTAAGAGTAATAAAGTGAATCATAAGAAAATCACATTTGTGAATCGATATGGCATTACATTGGCGGCTGACTTATATAGTCCCCAAAATACAGAGCAAAAATTGGCGGCTCTTGCGGTGTGTGGCCCTTTTGGCGCCGTAAAAGAGCAATGTTCCGGGTTGTATGCACAAACCATGGCAGAACGTGGTTTTCTGACTTTGGCATTTGATCCTTCTTTTACCGGTGAAAGCGGAGGAAATCCACGTTATATGGCATCACCGGATGTGAATACCGAAGATTTTCAGGCAGCAGTGGATTTTTTATCGGTACAGGATAACGTAGATCCGGATAAAATAGGCATTATTGGTATTTGCGGCTGGGGTGGTCTGGCAATTAATGCGGCAGCACTGGATACTCGTATAAAAGCAACAGTCGCATCTACTATGTATGATATGAGCCGGGTGACAGCAAATGGATATTTTGATGCGGCTGACAGCGCGGATGCCCGTTTTGAACTTAAAAAGTCATTAAATGCTGTTCGAACAGAGGAATATTAAGCAGGTATATATTCCCGCGCCGGTGGGTGTTTGCCATATCCGGTACAGGAAGATGTTCCTTTTTTTGTGAGAGATTACAGTGCTTATTATAAGACTGAGCGTGGTTACCATCCTCGTTCATTAAATTCCAATGAGGGATGGAATACCATTGGCACAATGTCATTTATGAATCAGCCAATCCTTCAATACAGCAATGAGATTCGCAGTGCTGTTTTGATTATTCATGGAGAAAAAGCACATTCCTGTTATTTTTCAAAAGATGCCTATGCGAATATGGTGAAGAATAACCCTTATGTGGATAATAAAGAGTTATTTTTGATTCCAGATGCTGTCCATACGGATCTGTATGACGGTGGCGGAAAGAATGCGATTCCTTTTGAAAAATTGGAACAATTTTTTAGAACATATTTGAATGTATAACAGATAGAAAACCTTTTTATGAGGTGATAATGTGGGTAAATGGAAAACGTTTCTGTTATGCCTGACAGTGTTATTATGTGGGGGCCTATATGGTTGTGCTTCGATTTCAAATGTTATAGAAAATACATTATCTTCTCAGCCTGAGCTAACAGAAACCATACAAGAAGATTCTGAACCAGAAGAAACACAAACAGAAAATGAAGGTTTCCCTAAAACACAGAGTCAGGATAGAATAGGAGAAGATATGCTGGTAATTCAAATTGGAGATACGCAATTGAAGGCAAAGTTAGAGGATAATAAATCAGCGGAGGCCTTAAAAGAGCTGTTGGCGGATGGACCTATGACAATTGATGTACAAAACTATGGAGGGTTTGAAAAGGTTGGACAGCTTCCAAAACACTTACCAAGTGCGGATACTCAGATGACAACAAGTGCCGGGGATATTGTATTGTATCAGGGAAATCGTATCGTATTTTTTTACGGATCAAATTCCTGGATGTATACAAAGCTTGGGGTTATTTGTGAGAGTAGTATGGAGGAATTACGTGAAATTTTGGGGAGCGAAATTGCTACAATGACGCTTTCGATGGAATAACCAGATAAATGTTCCCATGATTGAAAGGTAATCGAGGAAAAACAAAGGCAATGGTCGGTTTACATCAAAAAAAACGAATTGTTTTTTTAAAAACATATAGGAAAACAGGTCGTAGTGGTGGAATGCAAAACATCCATAAATGGCTATGCAGAGACCAATCCAATTCATTAGCAGGGAAAATTTCTTTTTCCTTGCTATTTTAATTCCGGTTTTACTAAATAAAACCGGAATCATATTCCAGTGTAGTCCTAGATGTGCAGCCATAAGCACAAACCCCCAATAGGCGGAAACCATATGAAGCTTTCGGCAGAAAGGAGTTAGCCCGATATTTGGTAAAAAATCAAATATATACCTGGATAAAATGACACTGCTGACTGCAAGTCCTAAAATGGAAGCAAGCATTAGAATATTAATGATTGTATGAATGATTCTCATAATAGTGTAGGTTCCATGAAAGATAGTCTGGTACCACCTATAATTCAGAATCTGATGAAAGAGAAATAGAAACAAGAGACTCATTCCGATCCATTCATGAGCTTTTTCTCCGATCAAGAGATATGACATGGATGCCAATAAAGTGCAGGTCATTCCCAAGTCAATCAGTATTTTTAATTTAATATTTTTTTTCATTTGTTCTTCCTCTGTTAACTAATTCGATTTCCTGATTTCCAATTGACCATACATGATTTTCCTTTGCTGTTGTTGCAGTGTTTTGCGCCATTACACCTACAAGACGGTGAGGAATATAGGGTTCCTCTAAATAGTTACAATCTTCTTTTGTGAGTGACAAATCTACTGATTTTACAGCGCCTTCAATGTGATGTTGTTTTGTCGCACCTACAACTGGAAAGGTTCCTTTTGTTAACAGCCATGCAAGAGAAATTTCTGTCATGGATACGTTATATTTTTCAGCTAGTTGTGCCACACGGTCGAGAATGATCTGATCTTGTGCGGCAGTTGCGTCATATTTTAGATGTGCATAATGGTCTTCCATAAAACGCTTGGATGTTTCTCCCGGATGTCTGGAGAGTTTCCCACCGGCAAGAGAACTGTATGGTGTCATGGCAATATTTTCTTCTTTACAAAGTCCTGACATTTCCCGTTCTTCCTCTCGGAAAATCAGATTGTAATGTCCCTGAACCGATATGAATTTGGAGAATCCTTCTTTTTCCGCCAAAGCATTTGCCTTTGCCAGTTGCCATGCGAAGCAGTTGGAAATTCCGATATAGCGTATTTTTCCTGCTTTAACCGCTTTATGAAGTCCATCCAAAATATCATAGATTGGTGTCTGATAGTCCCACATATGGTAGATATACAGATCTACATAATCCATACCGAGATTTTGGAGACTTTTATTGAGCATTCGTTCGATATGCTGTTGCCCGGTGATACCTGCTTCTATTTCATTTTGTGTACGGGGAAGAAATTTTGTAGCAACGACTACTTCGTCTCGTCTGGCAAAGTCCTTTAAAGCTCTGCCAAGATATTGTTCACTTGTTCCGCTTTGATAGGAAATGGCGGTGTCAAAAAAATTCACCCCCAATTCCAGGCCATGTTTTATAATGGTACGGGAGCTTTTTTCATCCAGAGTCCAGGAGTGCTGACCGTTTTTTGCATCACCGAATCCCATACATCCCATACAAATACGGGATACAGTAAGATCAGATGTTCCAAGTTTTGCGTATTTCATTTTATCCTCTCTTTCTATTCTTCTTTTTCAGCAAGCCATGTTTTCACATTATCAGCAATAGTATTCAGGTGTGAATCTTCAATGTGAAGGCCGTTCACTACTGTGGCGTTTGGTTCCAGAGAACTGATTTCAGAAATGGTATTGGATAGACCGCTTCCACCACTGGTGCAGAACGGCAGAATGGTTTTATTTGATAAATCATAGGTATCGAAAAAGGTATAAAGAATCATTGGCATATCTCCCCACCAGTTGGGATAACCCACATAGACCGTATCATATTGATCCAGGTTTTTAATTGTATTTTCGATTTCCGGACGCGCGTTTTCCTTTTGTTCTTTTTGCGCGAGATCAACAACAGTATTGTAATCATCACTGTATGGAACGGCAGGGACAATTTCAAAAATATCTGCTCCGGTTTGTGTCTGGATTTCCTGTGCCACTAACTCCGTATTTCCTGACCATGAAAAATAAACAATCAGTGAGGTTTCCTTTGCACTTTGTGTGTTGGTACTTTCATTTGAAGAGGATCGGGGTTCGGACGGTATTTTTGTTGTAGCTGGATCGTTTTGCTCAGTTGTTTTAAAGGTGGTTTTGGAGTAGCCGGTTCCACAAGCTGATAAGGAAAGCGTTATCATTCCTGTTATTAAAAAACTAAAAATTTTTTTCATTTTTACCTCCTTTATTCCATATGACTGCGGATTTTGTATCGCAGATAATCCAAATGATCCAATTGTTTTTCTTGAGAGTGTATTTCATTTAGAATTTCGATTCTTTTCTTTTCCAGCATCTGAAGTCTTTCTGTATCTGTAGTTTGCTGTCCTAATAGCAGCTTCATGTAGGTTTCAATTTCTGTTGTTTCAAACCCGATATTGTGCAGTGTCATAATGATTCTGAGGTTTTCCAAATCGGAATCATCATACTCCCATGATCCCATAACTTTCTTTTTTGTACCACAGAATCCCCAGTTTTCGTATTCTTTTAAAATCTTAATTGGAATCTGATACTGATTACTTGTTTCATCAATATTCATGGTTATCTTTCCTTTTCATTTTATATGTTCATAAAAATAGTGGATGGTTGTTTCATGTACCATTTTATCTCTCAGATATATTCATGTCTAATACTTATACCAAATAGTGAAAAATGCCTATTTTGCATTTTTAAGAAAATATGAAAGATAAACTTATGATAGGGGATGTGATATAATGAATGATGAAACGTATTATAGTATTTGGATAGGAGGGATACGATTTGGAATTTCATAAAACGAGTTTATATGATAAAAATTTTTTGAAAGAAAATATGATGGGACCGAATTCCATGGTTATTTTGGAAGAATTAATGGAGAAAATTTCATTGAAACCTGGAATGCGGGTATTGGATCTGGGATGTGGAAGAGGATTAACATCAATTTTTCTTGCAAAGGAATATGGGGTTCAGGTTTTCGCCATGGATTTATGGATATCTGCCACCGATAATTACAGGCGTTTTGAGCAAAATAAATTGGATCATTTGATTATACCGATTCATGGAGATGCCTGTGATATGCCGTTTTCTGATGGCTTTTTTGATGCGGTTATCAGCGTGGATTCTTATCACTATATGGGAAATAATGATAGCTTTTTTGGGGAAAAATTGTATCCGCTGTTAAAAAAGAATGGAATAATTGCTATAGCCTTTCCCGGAATGAAGTATGAAGTCACTGAAAATATGCCGCCAGAAATGGAGCCCTATTGGGAAAAAGAAGCTTTAGCTATGTGGCATTCCATTGATTGGTGGAAACCAAAGTTTGAAGGTCGGGTAGAAGATTTGAAAATGTGGGAGATGACATGTTTCCAGCAGGCATGGACGGATTGGCTGAATACAGAAAATCCATATGCTGTGGAAGATCGAAAGATGATCTGCGCTGACAATGGACGATATATGAATTTGATTGGATTAACGGGAACAGTGATATGAGAGAAAGATAAAAATATAATTAAGCTAATAAGAATAAAAACTTCCTAAAGACATGAAATGGAAAAAATGTCTTCAGGAAGTTTTTATCATTCTTTTTTATGTTTTGCTTTACAGATAAGTTGTGTCATGGTACCCATGGGGCAGTATACACACCAGCTGCGTGGTTTAAACAGAATCATGGTTATGATGCCAAGAACGGTAGAGGTTAGCATAACACTGTAGAAGCCAAATGCAAATTGTGCGACTCCATCGTGAAATAACGTACCATGATAAGCCCAATTCCATGGAAGTTTAAAGGTCCATAGCAAGGTGACAACTTGCTTTAAATCGGTTGTGCCCGCAAATACCAGATATGTGTTCCAGAGCATAAGAAAGAACATGAGAAAAAAGAAAACTAAAAAACCATAGCGAAAGACTTTGCTTTTCATCCAAGAAGGAATATCCTTTTTTCTGGAAAGACCAAATCTTCCTCCCAATAAGCCAAAGAGCTGACCGCGACCGCAGTACCGGTTGCAATATCCTTTGGTTCCTTTAAAAATAGAAATTAACAGAGGAATAAAGAAACATAATAAACCAAGCCATGCGAACAGAATGTTGAAGAATCCCAGGATTAAGTAGGTTAGGGATGCAACCCAGAGATAATCATACCATTTCTTTTTCATAGGGAAACCTCCTTAAGAGTAATAACAGAAGCGGGACATTCTTTCGCGCATTTACCGCAGCCCACACATTTTTCTGTATTGATTGTTGCCATAATACCGTTCCAAATGGCAATGGCGTTCATGGGACAGACTTTTACACAACAGCCGCAGGCAACACATAAAGTGGAATCTACAGATGCTTTTTTTCTTTTTTTAAAAGTAGATTTCATAAGATACCTCCAGAGAGTTTTGTTGGAATCATATCACATAGAGTAAAAATGATCTGTGACAACATCACAAAAGAAATAAAACAACCGAAAATGATCTCGGTAAGATTTCCGGTAGATTTCAAAAAAAAGTGTTGGTAAAATTTTCCTAAAGATATAGAAAAAGATAAAAATATGAGGTATAATAATGGCATCGTAGGAATTAATGAGAAAAAAGTATGCATATGTCAGAATATTTTGCACATAATCTGGAAAGAGAATATCAGAAAGAAACGGATGAAATGAAACAATTGAAAATGTATAATCTCTCGGAATCCTGAGCGATTATAACCAGCGGACACTGGCATTGATCTTTGAAAAGTAAATATTATCTGAAAAGTGAAAAATGGACATGAAAAACAGACATAACAGTCGCTATGCCTTAAAAAATACGGTATAA
>JAPFDH010000048.1 GCA_026169045.1 Lachnospiraceae bacterium
GGACTGTCAGGAGGCTTTATTAAAGTACGGCAAAAATCCGACGATCTGCGCTGAAACCAGAGCAGAACGCCGGATTTTTTGCTGTAACGAGCGGAAGTGCCGCTCAATCATTTATTTTGATGATTTTGCGACACTCCCTTCTGAAAGGGGAGGATAAGTATTTCCTTATCATTTGTAATAATGATACCATTTATAATGATAATGTCATTTGTATAGGAATAATGAAGGGGGATTCATTATCCTGTCCCGTGTCTTATCTGGGACTAGTAATAGTATGTCCTGTGTGTACATAAATATACAAGAAAAATAAAAAAATTATATTGAATGATCAGCGGCGATGTTCGACTTTCCATTCTTTGATAATATGATTTACCATTTCTTCGTGTTCTTCTGAATAGCCGAAGAAAAAGTTGGGATACCGGCGGCTCATTTCTTCTTGTATTAGTACGACATCCCCTTTTCTTTTATTATGAAAAGAGTAATGACGTCCATCTATGGTTACAAGATTTAGAGTATAACGCATATTTTTTCGAAAACTGGGGAAGCTGCGACGGATCTGACCCATTTTATAGGCCCAGATAACGGCTTCCAAAGGAACAATAGCACTCATATCTTCTGAAAATTCAATGAGATATCGGTTGGTTAAAGCCAGATCGGTGGTCTGTATGATACAATTTTCTTCCAATTCTTTCTCCACATTTGCTAGAATTTTACGGGGAATACCATAGTGTTTTAGTCCTCGGTATGCTTTGCTTTGAGTTGGAAAGAAAATACACAAAATCATACGTAAAGAAGATATTCCACATAAGAGGATACAAAATCCCAGCAGTATCAGAAATAACAGATCGCGCAGGGTGAGAAAATCTGGTTGGCTAATTATAATGGGAGATGTTATAGAGGATAGTTGTTCTTGTGAAAGATTCAAACGGGATGCCATATTGGTAAGTAGTTGAAGCGATAAATCTTCAGACTGAATTGCTTTCCCATAAAAAGACAACTGCTCAATATAATCAGCAGGTTCTTCTCCTGTAGATTTTAATATGAAATATTGGCAGGTTCCAGATTCCAAAGTGTAATAAAAGTATCCTCTCTGACGCCCATTTACCATGTAATCGTCTCCGCTGTAGTATAGGTCGGATACAGTGACAGCGACATAGGGATTGGATAACAAAGTTTCTTCATCAACGGAAGATGAGGAAAGGGATACGGTGTGAAAAGGACCGGAATTTATATAGTGGATGAAAAAAAACAAACTGATACAAAAGAGGATAAGGGAATAGGGCAGGCGCTTTAGCTGGCTTCTGCGGATATATTGGAAAATATAATTTCGCTTTCGTGCTTTCCTGTTATTTGATTTCATTTGGTTTTATATTCCTCCCAAAATAGTGGCGTAGTCATGGGTTACAATGAGCTTATTATATGATGGCATAAAAAAGTCAATGATTGTTTGGTGGATTTTTGTTATAATACTTGTGTAACGAATCCTTGTCCCAATGTTTAGTTTTGATTATTTTTTTCGAATCCGTAAACCCAATTTCCTTTTAAAAAGTATATAAGAAAAACGATGGAACTTAAAGTCCATGTCAGAGGATATGCCCAAAAGATTACGGATATATTAGGGATAAAATGAATGATTGTTGTAATGTAGGCAACACGAATGACACACCAGCATATCATCATAACAAACATGGGAATTGTGGATTTTCCAGCTCCTCTGAGAATACCGGCGATGCAGTGGGAAAATGCCAGCAGGCAATAAAATAATGTAACGGTATGTGCCTGTTTTGTACCAAAAGCAATGACTTCGGGGTCATTATTAAACGCTGCGATAAACATGGGGGACAGGAAAAAAATACAGATTCCCACCAATTCAGCCATAATGATGGAACAAAGGATACCAAAACGTGCCCCTTGTTTTGCCCGTTCATATTGCTTTGCCCCCAAATTTTGGCTGATAAAGGTAGTAAGGGCCAAAGAAAAACAAGTGATGGGTAAAAAACCAAACCCTTCTATTTTGCTGTAGGCACCGCAACCTGCTACAGCCATTTTTCCAAAGGTATTGATATTGGACTGAACGACAACATTGGCTAAGGCTATGATAGAATTTTGTACACCTGCCGGTAATCCGTTGGATATAACTTGTTTTAACATAGTAAAGTCAAAGCGGATTTTTTTAATGGAAACCCGATAGTCCGAAGGACTGTGCAACAGTCGGCGAAGACAAAGAGCGGCACTGATGAATTGGGATAAAATGGTGGCAAGTGCTGCAGATCCTACGCCCAAGTGAAAAACAGCAATAAACAGTAAATCCAGTAAGATATTGACACCGGATGAAATAATCAGGTAAATAAGAGGATGTCGGCTGTCCCCTATGGATTGCAGAATTCCGACAAAAATATTATATAAAACGAAAGCGAGAGAACCCATAAAATAGATTCGAAAATATAAAATAGAATTGGGCAGGACATCAGAGGGAGTGCCCATCCAAACGAGAATCTGGGGAGCCAGAATCAGTCCGATTATGGTTAATAGAATACCGGATACGAGACCGAAGGCAATGGTAGTATGTATGGCTTTTTGCACTTCCTGGATACGGCGTGCTCCATAATAACGGGCGACAACAACACCGGCTCCCATGGCAATTCCGTTAAAAAAGCCAACGAGAAGGAAGATTAGGCTTCCAGATGAGCTGACAGCGGCCAGTGCGTCACTGCCGAGAAAATTTCCCACGATAACAGAGTCAGCAGTATTATAGAGCTGCTGAAACAGATTTCCTAAAAACAAAGGGATGGCAAAAGTGATAATTTTTTTCCATATGGCTCCTTCTGTCAGGAGTGTGGATGATGCTTGCTTCATAAAATACCTCGTTTCCTGTGAAATCCATTGAAACATGGTTTCACTGATAATAACAGAATCATTATACCACAAAGCCTGGAATTGGGATGGTTTTTCTGCATCTTTCCAAAATACTTTTTGGTTATATGCAAAAGATAAAAATAGATAAGTGAGGAAGAAAATGAAATATCAGTTAATTGCATTGGATTTAGATGGCACATTAAATAGTTCTAATTTAGAAGTGACTCCAAGAACAAAAGAAGCATTAATAAAAGCGCAGGAGAAAGGAATAAAAATTGTTCTGGCATCTGGACGGCCAACATCAGGATTGATGCGAGAGGCAAAAAGTATAGAAATGGAACGGTTTGGAGGCTTTTTTCTATCCTATAATGGTGCAAGAATTGCATCATATCCGGATGGGAAGATTATTCATAATCAGGTGATATCGGCTCAGATGGTACGTCGTATATATGACTGGAAGGAAAAAGAACGATATGAAATGGTTTTAATGGTATATGACAGAGAAGAACTGGGAACCTGTCAGGCTGTATTGGCTGAAAACAGTTTGGCATTTCGGGTAAAAGAAGAAGCAGAGCTTAATCATTTGCCGGTAAAGCAGGTAACTAATTTAAAAGAATATATTACATATGATGTGAATAAACTATTGTTTGCGGCAGATCCCGCATATCTTCAGGAGATTGAAGAGGAATTTAAAGCACCATTTGTCGGTCAATTGAATATTTATCGATCAGCCCCTTATTATCTGGAAGTTATGGCATCGGGAGTGGATAAAGCAAATGCGTTGGATCGGTTGGTGCGTCATATGGGAATAGATCGGAGCCAGGTTATGGCATTTGGCGATGGGTATAATGATTTAAGTATGATTGCTTATGCCGGATTGGGAGTGGCCATGGGAAATGCTGTGGAGGAATTAAAACAAAAGGCGGATCAAGTGACCAGAAGTAATGATGAAGACGGAATTGCTGTGATACTGGAAAAATATTTATGACAGAAGAAAAGGAATGGGATTTTATGAAATTGACAACGTTATGTTATATTGAACAAGCTGGAAAATATTTGATGATGCATCGGATCAGGAAAGAAAATGATGTAAATGAAGGGAAATGGATTGGCGTCGGGGGACATTTGGAAAAAGGCGAATGTCCGGAGGAATGTCTGATCCGGGAAGTGAAAGAGGAAACCGGATTATATTTGAAACAGTATCAATTTCGAGGGGTAATCACATTTTTTTCAGAAGGATATGAAGAAGAATGTATTTTTTTGTATACAGCGGATTCCTATGAAGGGGATGGCGAACATCTTCCTGTCTGCAAAGAAGGCGTTTTAAAATGGATCGATAAAGAAAAGATTAAAAATTTGGAACTTTGGGAAGGAGATCGGATTTTTCTGCGTCTTTTAGAAGAAAATTCTCCGTTTTTCTCATTGAAGTTATGTTATAAAGGGGATATATTAGTAGAAACGTTACTGAATGGAAGACCATATAATCTCTCGGAATCCTGAGCGATTATAACCAGCGGACACTGGCATTGATCTTTGAAAAGTAAATATTATCTGAAAAGTGAAAAATGGACATGAAAAACAGACATAACAGTCGCTATGCCTTAAAAAATACGGTATA
>JAPFDH010000072.1 GCA_026169045.1 Lachnospiraceae bacterium
GGCTGAGTGGAAACAAGCCACCGTCCAGTTTAACTATCACATCGCAGTAGACAGAATGTTCTACTCCGTGCCTTATCAGTATATCAAAAATAAGGTTGATGTGCGTATAACAGATACAACGGTTGAAATATTTTATAATCAAAATCGTATTGCCTCTCACAGACGTCTCCATGGAAGAAGTGGTCAGTATTCTACTGTGACAGAACATATGCCACAAGAACACCAGAAATATCTGGAATGGAATGGTGACCGGTTCCGTAAGTGGGCTGATTCGATTGGAATTAACACAAGTAAGGCGGTCGATGTAATACTTACCTCCGGCAGGATTGAACAGCAATCCTACAGAAGCTGCATGGGATTATTGAAACTGGCAGAAAAATATTCGCCAGAAAAACTGGAGCAGGTCTGCGCTAAAGCACTTTCTTATTCCGGTAAACCCAGCTATAAAAGTATCAAAAATCTATTGGTTACAGCGAAGGATGTACCTGGTAATAAACCAGAAGCATCTCAAGCAGTAAAACCACACGGCATAACCAGAGGAGCCAGATACTATGGAGGTAGACAATCATGACAAATCAAAGTACAATCGATAAACTTATTGAAATGCGTCTGACCGCTATGGCGGATGCATTCCGCATCCAGATGGATGATCCTGCAATGAAGCAAGTTCCGTTTGAGGATCGGTTCGGCATGCTTGTTGATGTCGAATACAGCAACCGCAAAAACAATCGTCTGAAAAGGCTGATACGCCAGGCTGAGCTTGAGCAACCAGATGCCAGCATCGCAGCGATTGATTACCATTCTGGGCGAAAACTGAACAAAGCACTGATTAACCGTCTGGCAACCTGTGAATACATTACAGAATACCGGAACATCTTTATTACTGGAGCAACTGGGAGCGGTAAAACTTACATGGCCTGTGCCTTTGGTATGGAAGCATGCAAGCACTACTACACAGTGCGGTATGTTCGACTTCCTGATTTATTATTGGACTTACAGGCTGCCAGAGACAATGGAACTTTTTCGACTGTCCTGAAAAAATACATAAAGCCAATAGTGCTGATTATTGATGAATGGCTGCTTCTTAAACTGACAGAAGCTGAAGCCAGAAATCTTTTTGAACTGATACATAAAAGACGTAAAAAATCTTCAACGATTTTTTGTTCCCAGTTCCGTGAAAGTGAATGGTATCAGCAAATCTGTGATGGTGAAAGTACTCTTGCCGATGCCATCATGGATCGTATATCGTATGATTCATATAAGATCGATATTGAAAGTGTTGACCCATCTAAAGACCTCTCTATGAGAGAAGTATACGGACTGGATCCAGCAATGGCAAAGTAACTTAATAAACAAAATGGGGTGGCTCCGTTAGTCCGGACAGGTGGCTCTCGCCACACCGGACTAGCGGCTCTGCCGTACCGTAATATTCA
>JAPFDH010000077.1 GCA_026169045.1 Lachnospiraceae bacterium
CGCCCCAAAATAGGAAACACTGAAAAGAGGAGACGGTCCTGTTTTAATTTAAGGCTTTGAAAAAGCCTGAATTTTACAGGACCGTCTCCTCTTAAAGTACTAGGGGTTGAAAATCGGATTTATCCGACATCCCCTTTTTTCGTTATACGACTCAATTGACTGAATCATTCATTGATTCTCTTAACTTCACTTTGTTTCTGACAGATCTGCGATGACTGTCTTTAATGGCTGCATAGTGCCGTTTGGTTGTATTAACATCAGAATGTCCCAGTACATCAGCAACTAAATAAATATCCTGGGTTTCTCTGTATAATGCGGTACCATATGTACTGCGTAATTTGTGGGGAGTAATATGTTTCAGTGATACGGCAGAGCAATATTTTTTGACTAAGATTTCCACGGCATCTACACTAATTCGACGACGACGATTGGAGAGAAAAAGCGCGTCTTCGTGACCGGGAAGGGCAGTAATATGGTTTCTCGTTTGCTCCAGATAGTCCATTAAAGCGTTTTCCACCTCTTCGCCAAAATATACGATCATTTCATTTCCGCCTTTTCTGGATATCCGTATTCCGTCATTTTTAAAGTCCACATCATCCATATTTAAGCCAACCAGTTCAGATACACGGATTCCTGTACCTAAAAACAGTGTAATAATAGCAATATCACGGGCTTTTTGTTTATTATAATGTGCCAGTTTTAATCCGGTTAATTCCTTTCCTAAGTCATCCATATAGTCCAGAAGTTGGGCAACTTCATCGGGATCCAGCTGAATAATCGATTTTTCTTTAATTTTTGGCATGTCCACCAGGCGCACCGGATTTCTTTCTAAGAGTTCACGTTTACACAGATAATCAAAAAAACTGCGCAAACATGACATTTTTCTGGATATTCCTAAACGTGAGTTGGTCACATGACGGCTTTCAGGTCCGGAATAGGCTTTTAAATATTCAGAATATTCTTCAAAGTCACCGGCAGACAGATCGGATAAATCGGAAATGGAAATATCAGAAATATTTTTTTCTTTTAAAGCCGGATTATTTTCTAATAAAAAACGAAAAAATATTCGCAAATCATATGCATAGGATAATCGGGATTTATCAGAAGTGGATTGTTCCTTAGCTCGGAAAAAATCTCTGACATAAGGTGGAAGTTCTTTTAATAATTCCCGGAGACGTTGTGTATTTTCTATTTTTTCCTGTTCGCGATATGGTAAGGATTTTGGCATAATAAAACCTCCAAATTTATGATAATATGGATATTATAGCATAAATCGGTATTTTTGTCACCATTTATCGGAAAAAACTGTATTTGTCCGATAAATAAAAATCCCTTCTATTCAGTAATATTTTATGTATCTTTGAACAAATCACTATTTGAATTATGTTTTAAAACGTTTTTTGAACATATATAGTTTCGTTTACAAAAATAAATTCCGGTATATAAAAAATCCTGCATTTTAGAAATATCTCTAAAATACAGGATTTTGATTTACGCGTAGACAATGAGCCGTGTACGGATGCTTGTATACGCATACGGCGACCGTCCGCGAACGTAAGAAACTCGCAAAGCGTGTTTCTTACGTTAGAATATCGTTTTTTATTTATAATATATTTTATTTATAATATACTACCGTCAAATAATTTCCAGTTTGAATGCCGTCGGTTTTCAGTCCGTTGATTTGCATAAGTTCCTTAATGTATTGGTCCATGTTTCCATATTCTTCACTGATATATTGACCGGCTATGGACCATAATGTGTCTCCATTTTGAATACAGATACTTTCATAGTATTTATGTTTTTCATTCGTTTTATCCGCATAGGCATCTGCGATCATAGTTCCGCCTTTAAAAATACAAAGCACAATTAAAATAATAAATATAATTCCAATCCATTTTTTCCTTTGCATATGTGTATCCCTCCTGAATCAAATTCATTCGTTCTGCTATTTAGCAAACATCTGTTCCCAAACAAGTGTTTGCTTTTGTTTATTCAAATTATATCTCTCGAACAAGTGTTTGTCAATACTGTTCTTTCCTATTATTCGAACAGATTTTCGGGAACTTCTGTTTGCATTTTTTACCTGATTATGGTATACTTACAATAATTAATTGTAAGAAAATATGCCATATACATAGAATTACGAATGGAGGCTGGAATGGAATACGGAAAAATCACAGCAAAACAAAGAGAAATTTTAGAATATTTGAAAAGTCAGATTATTAATAAGGGATATCCTCCTGCTGTCAGAGAAATTTGTGAAGCAGTGCATTTGAAATCCACTTCGTCTGTCCATTCGCACTTGGAAACATTAGAAAAAAATGGTTATATTCGAAGGGATCCGACAAAACCAAGAGCTATTGAGATCATGGATGACAGTTTTAATATGGTACGAAAAGAAATCGTGAACATTCCTGTTGTTGGTCGTGTGGCTGCAGGCTCTCCTATTTTGGCAGTAGAAAATATAGAATCCTACTTCCCTGTTCCTGCGGAGCTGATTCCGGCAGGTAAAGAGACATTTATTCTTACGGTCAAAGGAGAAAGCATGATTAATGCTGGTATTCATGATAAGGATCTGTTAATTGTTCAAAAACAGGAAACAGCACATAATGGCGATATTGTGGTGGCGATGATTGATGATTCTGCCACTGTTAAAACTTTTTATAAGGAAGATGGTTATTATCGCTTGCAGCCTGAAAATGATACAATGGATCCCATAATTACCGATGAGGTGCAGGTACTTGGCAAGGTGATCAGCTTATTCAGACCTAAAATTGTTTAATCAATCATAATAAAGAAGATGAAATCGGCAACATGTATGCGATCCTATACATGCTGCCGATTTTTTTAAGAAAAGATTATTCGGATTCTTTTTTTAATAATGTACATAAATCATCCGTATATACTATATTTAATTCATGAAGTGCCCGTGTCACAGCCACGTAAAGCAATTTTGCATCCCGGTCAGTCTTTTCATAATGATTCTGATTGGGATTCCAAAGTAATACTGTGTCAAATTCCAATCCTTTTGTTAAATGAATAGGTAAAACTTGAATTCCTTTTCGAAATATTTCGGCATTGTCTGCTTGTGTTTCGTTTAATTCCATCTTCCACTCTTCCAAATGGTGAGTATGTTTTCCGTCTTCTAACTGTGTAGTAATTTTTGATGCCAGTAATGTTCGAACATGGCATGTCTCTTCTTCATTCTGACATATAACTGCCATAGTTTCATATCCCTTGTTTCCTTCCTCCAATAAAATTTCGATAGCTTTTTGAGCTAATTCATCTTCGGTTTGACAAGGATAAAAATGCACCGGTTCACCGTGACGCACGATCGGATCGATCGGATACGTTTCAAATGTGGCTTGATTTAAAATATGGCTGGCATAGTGAGAAATTTCAATGGTATTTCTGTAGCTTTTGCGAAGCATATGAAAACAGTCTTTTGGATCCGAAAATACATATTTACGAAGATCTTTCCAGTCATTCATTCCTGTATCATAGTGAATATTTTGGGAAACATCGCCCATAACCATGAATACAGTATCTGAAAGAACAGTATGCAATACATAATATATCATAATTCCAAAATCCTGTGCCTCATCGATAATAATCTGCTTAAGTGAAAGATCATCTGTTGTTTTGCTGAAGCGATGGTAAATGAAAAGCAACGCTGCCAAATCGTATTGATCCAAACGGTATTTTTGGATATCTGCAATCCAACTATGCATGTGTTTCTTCTGCTCTTCAGAGCAAATATCATTTCCATTTTCCAACAGCCAAAATAAAAATTCAGTATAAATAGAGATCAATGGTTGTTTTTTGAATTTGTTTTTAAAGTAGTTGCCATATTTTTTTAAAATAGTCTTTTTGGTATCAGAATCTTCCCCATCTGTTATTAATCGAATTCTGGCAACCAATCGTTCATTTAGAGCCATTATTTTCTGATAGGCGGACTGCTCACGATACAGGGAAAGACATTGATCAATATTGCTTTTTCCAAAAAGAATTCGATTGCCTTCGCGTATTTCCTCTTTCGGAATGATCGCTTCTATTTTCATTTGTAAATATTCATCCATTTTTTTAATAAACGCTAAGGAGGATTTCAATGGCATACAGACACCGGATTCTTCGGATGGTTTATATTTTTTCATAGGCATTTTACCATCCAGCAAATGCAGCAAAAATTCATCCATTCGAAATTGTTTTGTATTATGAACATCCAAATCCGGTAATCCACTGGTAATATAATTCAATAAAATTTTATTGCTTCCAATAATGCAAAATTCTTCTGGTGCGTATCGATTGGAAAAATTGTATAACAGGTATGAAATTCTATGAATTGCAACGGTTGTCTTTCCGCTTCCTGCAACTCCCTGTACAATAATATTTCTTCCTGGTTTTTCACGGATAATTGCATTTTGTTCTTTTTGTATCGTAGCTACAATTTCTCCTAAAACCACATCCTTATTTTGGGAAAGATATTTTACAAGAAGATCATCGTTGGCAACAGTGTCACTGTCAAAAAAACCTTTTAATGTTCCGTTTTCAATATCAAATGTTCTTTTTAAATTTAGATGGATTGGTACAGCACTTCCATCCTCTACATGGTACTCTCCGTCCCCCATGGTACATTCATAATAGATACCTGCGGCGGCAGCTCTCCAGTCTACAATCAGAATTGTTGTTTTATCTTTATTGATTCCATGTTTTCCTATATACAATGAGTAGGATTTATTTTCTTCTTTATCCAGATAATCTACCCGCCCAAAATATGGTTTCGATCGTACATTTTGATTTTTAGTCAACGTATCAGTAATGTGTTCCTGTAAACTTAGGCTTACCATTAATTCACTGTAGAGTTCCGGATTTCCCTCCATATAGGCATCATATAAGTTTTTTGTATCAGCATCAATTTTTTCTTTTTCCAATTGATAATTGGCAATATTTCTATCGATTTCCTGAATAATCGTCTTTAGTTTCATTTTTTCTAACTGCAATTCGTCCATATTTATCTCTCCCTTCTTTTTTATTTCTTTGAATGCGAACCTGATAACATTTACAGCGATAACTGTAACATATTTTAATAAAAATAACGGCAAGATACTAGACTTATTTTTAAATTTATGGTATGATTTATAATAGATTTTAGGCATAGAGTCGAACATATGTTTGGCTCTATGCCTTTTTATAATCACCAATATTTGTAAATAAAATTTATGAAACGAAGAATAGAAAAAATACGTTTACGCCCCTATTTGAATATTTCTTGTTGCTAATATTCCATAGGGTGATCCAAATGTTCCCGTGGAAAATCCAATTGAAAAAGAACTGTTTTTAAAAGGGTTTCATCCAATCCATGCATCTCGGCAAAGGTTCTAAGTGTACCTTTCAGAAAGGATGTATCCTGAGAAACATAAGAAAGCCGTAAATCATTGGCCATCCAGATCGTTCCGTTCTGAGGTTTCACCTCTCCTAAAAGAAGTTTTATTAAAGTAGACTTTCCGCATCCATTTTTCCCTTTTATGGCCACACGTTCCCCTTGATTTAATTCCATAGAAAAATCCGATAGTATGATTCTATCACCAAAAGAACATGTTATATTTTGCACGGTTAACAATCTTTTTTTTGAGGATGGCAAAATATTTATTTTTAGTGGAAGGGCTTCTTCCACATCTTGCAGAAGCCCTTTTTTTTCTTGGACAGCTTCTTCACGACGTTTTTCAATATTTTTTGCTCGCTGCATCATGCGTGCTGCCTGTGCGCCTATAAATCCTCGGTCAGCGCTATGATTTCCGATTTTTGATTTTTCTACTTTGTCAGCCCATCCAAGTCCTCTTTTCGCCGCTTCTTCCAATCGTCTGATATCTTTTTTTAAATTGGCATTCTTTTCCAGTTCAAATTGATCTGTTTTATCTTTATTTTCTTTCCAAGAGGAATAATTTCCTTTCTGAACCTCGATCGTTGTTCGGTTTATTGATAATACATGATCAATGCATCGATCCAAAAAGGTACGGTCATGAGAAACAAGTATAAATCCATGTTTCTGATTTAAATAATCAGCTAACTGTCTTCGCCCCTCCATATCCAAATGATTGGTAGGTTCATCAATTAAAAGAAACGTATTTTTTCTCAGAAACAGAGCCGCCAGTTTCAGTTTTGTCTGTTCACCGGGACTCAGTGTGGATACCGGTTGTTCCAAAATTTCACTGGGAAGATTTAGTTTTCCGATTTCTTTTTCGATCAATTGATTTATTTGAAATCCGTCATGGGCCATATAAAGTTCCAATATTTCACCATAATGCATTAAGTCTTCTTCTGTTCCGGATAATAATAACTCTTCCATTTCCTTTTCCCATTTGGAAAAAGGGGCGATGGATTCCCTGACAGCGTACAGAGCCGTTTGTTTTTCATTGAACAAATAGGGAAAATACTCAAAGGATACATTGGCTTTTATTTTTCCCGAATATTCATATTTACCCAATAAGAGCTGCAAAAAAGTTGTTTTTCCTTTACCATTTCTTCCGATAAATCCTAATTTCCAATCAGTATCCAGATTGAAACTTGTATGATTAAAAATCCACTCGCAACCGGTGTTATATCGGAACGAAAGGTCTGTAATCTGAATTTGTGACATAAAATTCCTCCCTTTTTCGAACAATTTATAATAACTTTGAAACGATCGCATACGGCTCGTTGTCTGTGCGCAAATAGAAAAGACTGCGGAACGCATCCCGCAGTCTCTTAAATAGTGTACCAAAAATCTCTGTTCATCAGCTATGAATCATTGATTTATCTGGTTTTCCGTACACGAAAAAAAGAGACCAAAAGGATTTTGTTCCCAGCAAAAAAACAGAAAATGATACCCCAAAAAATTTCAAAAGAAATTTTTTGAAATATATAAAGAACTCTATTTCTCTTTTCATTTTCTGTCAGTGATTAGAAACAATACATCCTTTCGTCTCCTTTTATATTTTAAATTTGGTCTATGAAATAAAACACAGCATCATCCTATCACATCATAAATCCATTGTCAAGAATATGTTCAATCAACCATGCCACACCATCCTCGTTGTTGGTATAGGGAAGAATGAAATTAGACTCCAATTTAATGTCATCCTCTGCGTTTGCCATAGCTACTCCTATTCCGACTTTACGAAGCATCATTCGATCATTGCCACTGTCACCGCATGCCAAAATGGATTCCTTGGAAATATTCATCATACGGCCGAATTCCAAAAGGGCTGTACCTTTATCCGTTCCCTCTCTGGTGATTTCCAAATTTGTCTGCAATCCGCAGGCCATAGAAATGCCCGGCTCATTTTTCAGTAATTCCATAACAGCATTTTTTCTATCGGATGTTTCATAGCTCATATTGATTTTTTCCACATCATCGGGACAATACATCAAAAAATCCATCAGATCATCTACAACAATACGTGTTTTGCGGACATAATCCCGAATGTATGGAGAAGGAATATAGCGATCGGCTAATTTCATGTGCTCTTTAGACATTATAGCGTTTCCTTCAAT
The DNA here is from genome assembly GCA_026169045.1 of Lachnospiraceae bacterium. GTDB lineage: Bacteria > Bacillota > Clostridia > Lachnospirales > Lachnospiraceae > Fimimorpha. Next base: position 7,534 of record JAPFDH010000077.1, read on the forward strand.
ATACAGTTCAAATGTTCCTTCTACATCGATACATTTTTTTGCAATTCGTATGACCGTTTCTTTCGGAAGACAACGATGATAAATGGTTTTATTTTCTTTTAGATCAATGACAGAGGCACCATTAGCAATTAGTGCATATCTCACACCGGGGATATTTAAAAATGCCTCTGGCAAACCTACTTTTGGTCGTCCTGTCGCAGGAAGAACATAAATACCGGAAGCGATCGCTTGGGCGATCGCTTTTTTGGTCCGGTGTGTAATTTCTTTTTCATCATTAAATACGGTCCCATCCAAATCAAGACCAATAATTTTTATTTGATTTTTCTTCATATACAAAACTGGAAGGCTGTTTCCCAGTGAATCATTTCCTCATCCAGACGATACTGTTCCAGTAATTCCGGACCACAGGAATTAGAGCCGATGCCGCTCTGTTTATAATCTACACACAGAGTGACAAAATCTGATTTTTTCAATTCATAGTTATGAGCTTTTTGAGCCAGTTCTTTGATCGTATAGTTGGATGCATTGAAAGCAAATGGTTTCGATGCACAGACACGAATCATACCGTCATCGCCTTTTAAAGCGACATAAAAACAATGATAATGGCTGCCATTTTCCTGAGGTTTAATGTAATCTTCATGCAGATTATCTACGCTGCTTTCAAATTTATCCATATAACTTGCTCGATGTTTATCTTCATAACTCTCATACGGACCATATCCAAAGTATTCTGCCTGCTGATAAGAAGCTGGCAGTTCCAATTTTAATCCAAATCTTGGTAAGAATGGAAGACTCGGATCACGGTGGGCATCCAAACATAATGAAACCTGACCATCACTGGTAACAGTCCATACCGCATGGATACGGAGTATTTTTTGAATATAAATTGCGCTGATAGACATGTCAACAGAAATAACTGCTTTTCCATCGAGAACAGTTGCCTCTGCTTTATAAATTTTTGTAACAGATCGGTCGTATCCCGCACGCATCCACTCATGAACAATATTTCTGTCATTATCAGTAGGTGCACGGAAAATATTATATTCCATTGGGGATACCAGAATGTCTTTTCCATTCTTTTTCATCTGAGTGAAAGTTCCGGTCTTCTTTCCGAAAGAATATACAAAGGAATTTCCATCGTATTCCCCGCTGATTTCAAATAATTTTTCCGTTTCATTCAAAGTAACCTGACCAGCATCGTTTCCTTTTGGAAGTACAGGATTTTCTTCATAAAGACAAATCTGATCGAAGCCCAGTTCCATATCGGCATCTGTCATTGGAAGAGCATGTTTTTGGCGATAGATCAACATTAAATATGCCTGTCCATCTGTAATAACCGGAAGATTCAAATGAATGGTTTTCTTTTCATGAGGTGCAATATCCAACTGATCGATTCGGCCAGATGCGATTACTTCACCGTTTTTCTTACATATATATTCTATATAAAGATAATCATTCAAATTTGTAAAATCCAGTTTGTTTTCGAATATAATCTCACCATAGAATGCCGGATTCATGGAAGCACGTACCGGACGAACCACATTTTTCCATTCTTTCAGGCCTGTATGGACACGGCGATCGGGATATACAAGGCCATCCATACAGAAGTTTCCATCATGAGGAAATTCTCCGGAATCACCTCCATAATGATAGATCGCTTTTCCATCTTCTGTTTCTCCGCAATATATGGCATGATCACACCATTCCCATACAAATCCTCCGGCAAACCCGTCGTATTTGTAAATCTGTTCAAAATAATCTTCAATATCACCAGGGCCATTTCCCATTGCATGGACAAATTCACACTGAAGAAATGGTTTTTTCGGTCCTTCTTTTGCAAAATACTCATCTACCCATTGGGTGGACGCATACATCCTGCTATATGTATCCAACATGGAATAATCTGCCTTATAATCCGGATATTTCCACATTGCACTTTCATAATGGGTCAAACGGGTAGGATCAAATTCTTTTACCCACTTTCCAGCTTTTTCAAAACTTGGTCCGTATCCGGATTCATTTCCAAGAGACCATAAAAGAATACTGCAGCAGTTTTTATCTCTGTATACATTTCGCTGTACACGATCCAAAACTGGTTTATCAAAGCGGGGATCCATGGCGAATTGGGAATAGTTTTTGTCAGCGCCACCACCATAGATGCTGGTAATACCATGCATTTCAATATCTGATTCACCAATGACATAAAAACCATATTCGTCACATAATTGTACAAACCAGGGAGCATTTGGATAGTGACTGGTACGAATGGCATTGATATTATGTTCTTTCATAATACGGAGATCTTTTAATGCCTGCTCCTTGCTTATGGTATAACCGGTAACCGGATCGCTGTCGTGGCGGTTCACACCTTTGAATTTTATCGGACGATCATTGACAAGAATAACGCCATCCTTTACACATACGGTACGGATTCCCACTTTCTGGTTTATTTTTTCTTCTGGGGCAGATAAGATAAGACTATACAAATAGGGCTGTTCCGCATTCCAAAGAATAGGAGAATCCACATAGATTACTGCTTTTTTCCAGGTTTTGCCGTCATTGACTATTTTCTCGCTTATGAGATCCTCTGCCACTGCAGAGCCGATTACACCATTATCTTTATCGTATAAAGAAACGGTCACAGGGAAGTTTCCTTCTTCCTGTATACATACCTCTACACGAGCCCGTCCATTTTCAACAGGGGTTGTAACCGTATAATCCCGGATCCATCCGGTGGATGGACGCATAAAAAGATATACATCCCGGAAGATTCCGGACATACGGAATTTATCCTGATCTTCCAGATAACTACCGTCACACCATTTCATAACTAAAACAGCAAGGCGATTTTTCCCCTCTTTTATATATGGTGTGATATCAAATTCGCTGCTGGAATGAGATACCTGGCTATATCCCACTTCTTTTCCGTTTACCCACACATAAAAACAGGAATCCACTCCTTCAAAATTCAAAAATTGATGCATGTGAACTTCTTCTTCTGTAAGAGTAAATTCGGTTACATACGCACCGTAGGGATTTTCATCCGGCACATACGGAGGATCACATGGAAAAGGATAATTCACGTTTGTATAGTGATTCCGATCATATCCGTGCATCTGCCAGCAGGATGGTACCGGCAAATCATCAAAGGCACTGGCATCATAATTTTCTTCATAAAAATGACCGTCCAGATCTTCCAGACAGGTATTGTATTGGAATTTCCAAATTCCATTCAGATCCTTTTTTCGTTCATTCCCTTGTAAATCCATTGGAATATAATAACTTCTGTTAGGTTCCGTCCCTTTGTGCAGGACATCGAATGTTTCATGGTAAACCTCTCTTAACTGCATATTTTGTTACCTCCAAGCTAACTTAACTATACCTATCATTACACAAAAAATATTTCTGTGATAACTTATATCAAGCATACCACATTCATACGGATATACCATAGAGATTTCCAGAAAAAACATGGACATTTTTAAATGGTTAATAAAAAAAATCCCGGGTAAATATTGAGAATACATAGACTTTTGTATATAATTGATTATTATATGATAAAAAAACAGAGTAACCGGAAAGGGAATTTTATGAGACAATATTGGGCTGATATATATGAAAACAAAGAAGAAACAGAAGTGCTAAAAAATCAAAATGTGGATTTTCTTGTCAATGAATGTGGCCATTATATTCAGGAAATCGGAGGGGCTTCCAGACCCAATGGACGTATGGACTATCAGATTTTATATGTTGCATCAGGACGAGTTTTTTTTGATTTGAACGGAAAAATATGGAAAGGAGAAAGCGGAAGCATTTTAATATATACCCCGCATCAAAGCCAGATTTATTTTTATGATAAAAATGTTACATCAGATGTCTACTGGATTCATTTCTTTGGAACGGAAGCAGAGGATTTGTTGAGACAGCTGAACCTTCCAGCAGCCATTCTTATGCATGGATACCTTCCGGAATCAGGATTAACCCTTTGGGAACAAATTATACGGGAAATGTTATATAAACGCCCCAATCATCAAATGATGACAAAAGTTATGGCACAACAGCTTTTAATTATGCTATCCCGCTGCCGCCTTCAGACCGGAATAAAAAAAGACAAACAACAGGAATTGGTTGAAGCAATGATTGATGAAATCAATAAAAATTACTTTGCGGATTTTTCCGTGGAGCAAATGGCGCGAAAAAATGGTATGAGTGTAGCCTGGCTGAATAAACGATTTAAACAATATACCGGATTCTCACCCCAACAATACATTACAAAAACCAGACTCAGTCATGCCAGACAGATGCTCTCAGAATCCGCACATAATATCAGTGAAATTGCTCAGATGTGCGGCTACCCAGATCCGCTCTATTTCAGCAGACTGTTCAGTAGCCGCTTTGGTTGTTCTCCAAAAGAATTCCGGCAAAAATTCTAATCGGATTGGAGCCATTTTTGTTTTACCTATCTATCCACAAAGATTTTCAGTGGTTCTGTCTGGGTAAGTGCTTTACTTCTGGAATCAGGCTGTGTTGTTCCTACAAAAAGACAGAAATGATGGCTTTCCAATATACGTGTTCCATCTTCCTTTACAACCGTAAAAGCCCGCTGACAGATGGGAAGTGTAATACATTTTGTTTCTCCTGGATTACAGGTGACTTTTTCAAATGCACATAGACTGAAATTAGGAACCGCATCATTACTATCCAAGTCTTTTACATAGACCTGAATGACATCTTTCACAGTCTGGCTCCCGTGATTTTGTATTGTGACTTCCAATACGGTTCCATTTTCCGTCAATGGTTTTGTCACCTCAGCTTTTTCGACAGATAATGTTCCATAGGTCAAACCAAAACCAAATGGATATAATGGTTCCGTTTCCATATAGCGATATGTACGGTTTTTCATGGAATAGTCTTCAAACGGAGGAAGATCGTCGCTGTTTTTGTAAAATGTTACAGGTAATTTTCCACTGGGAGAATCTTTGCCAAACAAAAGATCAGCCACTGCTTTACCACCTCTTGCTCCGGGATACCATGCCTGTAAGATGGCATTCACATGAGCGTCTGCAAAAGTCAAATCAATGGCACTTCCGGCCAGCATGCATAAAACGATCGGTTTATTTGTTGCTACCAATGCTTTTAACAATTCTTGTTGTGATTTTGGAAGGTTCAGATCCAGCTTATCTCCAGAATCAGCCATAGGATTTCCGGTGTCTCCCTCTTCTCCTTCCAGTGTTTCATCCAATCCTAAACAAAGAATAACCACATCACTATGTTTTGCGGTTAAAACAGCTTCGGAAATACGATCATTGGCATAGGCCAGTCCTTCGGCACGATCTCGCCATAAATGACATCCCTCGGAATACAGAATACGGATCTGACTGCCGACTTCCCGGCGGATTCCCTCTAATACAGTAATATACTCGGATGCTGTACCGTGATAATTTCCAATTAAAGATAGACGGCTGTCAACATTTGGTCCAATCACTCCGATTGTTTTTATGGAAGAAGCATCCAGCGGTAAAATACCGTCGTTCTTCAAAAGAACACAGCTTTCCTTTGCCATTTCTTCGTTTTTCATCTGATGTTTTAGACAGTCTACGGTTTCATATTCAATGGAATCCCACTCGGTCTCTTGAAACAGTCCCAGAAGAAAACGGGTGGTGAACAGATGAACGGCTGCTTCTGTGATATCTTCTTCTTTGATTAAGCCTTCTTCCAGAGCTTTCAAAAGGTAGAGATAAGTAACTCCGCAGTTCACATCACATCCGGCTTTTAACGCCATGGCAGCAGATTGCGTTGCTGTTGTCGTAACTCGATGATTTTCGTGAAAGTCACGGATTGCCCAGCAATCGGAAACCACGTGTCCAGAAAATCTCCAGTCACCACGTAAAATCTTTCTCAAAAGGGTTTGACTGCCACAGCAAGGTTCTCCGTTGGTACGGTTGTAAGCACCCATAACCGCTTCCACATCAGCCTCTTTTACAAGAGCTTCAAAAGCCGGAAGATATGTTTCATATAAATCTTTTTGGCTTACTTTGGCATCAAATTCATGTCTGAGTTTCTCCGGGCCGGAATGTACAGCAAAATGTTTCGCACATGCTGCCGATTTTAAATACGTACCATCTCCCTGCAATCCATGTACAAATGCTTTTCCCATCTCACTTGTCAAATACGGATCTTCTCCGTATGTTTCATGGCCTCTGCCCCATCTTGGATCCCGGAAAATATTTACATTGGGAGACCAAAATGTCAATCCTTTGTATATGTCACGGTCCCCTTCTTTGGCATAGGCATTGTATTTTGCTCTGCCCTCTGTGCTAATAACATCTGCCACCTGCTCCATCAATGGTTTGTTAAAAGAAGCTGCCATTCCAATTGCCTGAGGAAAGACAGTTGCTGTTCCTGCCCGGGCGACTCCATGCAATGCTTCATTCCACCAATTGTATGCCGGAACATGCAGGCGTGGAATTACCGGTGCGTCATAGCGCAGCTGTGATGCCCTCTCTTCCAGTGTCATTTTTTCCACCAATTCTCTGGCGGCGTCCTCTGCCCATTTTCTGTCTCGTTTCATAAGATACAATACCCCCAATTCTACAATACTTGTGTTTTTTGTTTCTCATTTTAATGCCCCATATCATCGCATTTACAATATGCCTTAGACAGACATAAGAATTATATCATGCTTTCGTTGGAAATTCATTTCTTATTTCTATGAAACTCTGTTTCTATGAAAAGTTGTTTCTATGAAACCATGTTTCTATGAAACCACGTTTCTATGAAAACTTATTTATCAAAGGGATAGTTAAATCCACGGAAACAACTATTGGAATAAGATGTTTCTTTTTTTTCTGCGGAATGATTATGTTTGGTCAAACATAAATATTGTGTTTTGAGAAATGTGTCCAGCAAAGATATATCCATTTTAACAAGACCGGAATGAAGAGCACAGGCAGTTCCATGGACAAATAGGAAAAATCCCTGTGCAGCTTCTTTTTCGAAATGGTCAAATGCCAACGTAATATTATTTTCCAGTATTTCCAAACAAAACTGTCCCTCCAATCCGTGGGGCAGTTTGGCAGCAAGGGTTATAGCCTGCGTCTGTTGAAAAAGAAGAAAAAAAAGATGTGGAAATTGGGATGCAAAAAGAATATGGGAACTTCCGTAGCGAATTGCCGGATTCTTTTCTTTTTCTCTTAATTCTGTACCGGTTCTTTGTTCGAGAAACTCCTTATATTCTGTTCCTGCTTTCTGATATATATAATCTTTTAATTCATCCATATTTGTAAAATAACTGTATATGGGTTGTACAGAACAATGAGCTGCCAGTGCCAGGGATTTGGCTGAAAGAGAAAAAAAACCTTTCTCTTTCACCAGATTATATGCACATTCCAATAAAATTTCTTTTGTAATTCGTTGTCTTGGCATACGTAATCGTCCTCCATTTTCGTTATAATAAGTATTATATAATGCATGTTATAATAATGCAATCAATAAAAGCGTTCATATAAAATTTTTAGAAGATCAAAAAATAAATCTTAAGTAAATCTGCTGTTTGTTTTTATATAATACTCATTATATAATATATATTATATCAAATAGAGATATTTTTTCGGTTATCCACATGATTGTAACAGACAAAAAAGATGACTATAAAACCACTCTTCGAAAATGCCGAAGGATTTCTATAGCCATCTTTTCATTTAATACGATCTTATTTTATTCTGATAAAACTTTATGAAAATACTTTTACAATATCAGTCATGACCTGGCTAATCGGAATATTTTGTGGACATTCCTTTTCGCAATGGTGACATTTTTTACATGCATCTGCCTTTTTCTCTAAAGTTGCATATAGTTCTTTTGCGATATCCATCCCCTTTGTAGCCGTTTGATTATAGGCTTCAAATGTTTTGGGAATATCCAGCCCAAACGGACATGGCATACAATAGGCACACTTTGTACATGGTACGATTGCCATGGTATCATAAATATGCTTTGCTTTTTTCAACATTTCTACATCATCTTCTGACAGCATACCGATATGAGAGCGGTCAGCATAGGTTAAATTGTCCTGTGTCTGCTGCATGGTACTCATACCACTGAGAATCAGACTGACTTCCGGTAAGTTCCACAAAAAGTCCAATGCCCATTCCACAGGTGTTTTGGTATCGGGGAGAGCCTTTTGAACTTGTACGGGAGGAACAGCCAACTTGCCACCCAATAGCGGTTCCATGATAACTACAGCTAATCCCTTTGATGCTGCATAGCGTAATCCTTCCATTCCGGCCTGATAATCAAGATTTATGTAATTAAACTGAATCTGGCAGAAGTCCCAATCATAGGAATCCACAATTTTTTTGAATGTTTCCAAATCATCATGGAATGAAAAACCGGCAAAACGGATTCGTCCATCATCTTTTGCTTCTTTCATCTTTTTAAGAAGGTGACAATCTTCTACTGTATTCCAACGATCTTTATTGAGAGCGTGGAGCAGATAAAAATCCACATAATCTGTCTGAAGCTTTTCAAGCTGTTCGTTTAACATTCGATCAAAATCAGCTTCTTCTTTTACCATCCAAACCGGGAGTTTGGTTGCAATCATAGCTTTTTCACGATATCCGTCCTGCATTGCTTTTCCCACAAGGACTTCACTTAAACCACCGTGATACGGATATGCGGTATCCACGTAATTAACACCGTGATCAATGGCATTGCGAATCATTCGAATTGCTTCTTTTTCATCAATTGATTTATTATCTGTAGGATCTGTGACCGGAAGGCGCATAGCACCAAATCCAAGAGCAGATACTTCCACACCAGTTTTACCAAATTTTCTGTACTGCATAGTATAACCTCACTTTCTTTCATTTACAATTTGCTTCAATATGGATAATTATATTATATCCTCTCTTTATAGAAATGGAATAGATTATCTTAGCATCCGCACACGGCTTGTTGTTTGCGTGTAAATCAGAAAAATAGAGGGGATTTTCCCCTCTATTTACGCTTCAAAAAAGTAAGATTATCATTTTCAGGATAAATACCTTCAAAAACTACTTTGGCGGGACCTTTCAAATATATGCTGTTTCCCTGGTCAAGCGTATATATTTCCAGATCTCCTCCCAATACATTTACTGTGATTTTACTTTCTACCAACCCTAATTTATATGCGACAGCAAAGACTGCGCAGGCTCCGCTTCCACAAGATAATGTTTCCTGACTGCCCCGTTCCCAAACCCGCATCTGAATTTGTTTTCTGTTTATGATGTGGGCAAATTCTATATTGCATCCTCCTGGAAACAAAGAAATTTCTTCCAAATATTTCCCCATGGCTTTTACCGGAAAATATTCGGTATCACTTACCAATATTACAGCATGGGGATTTCCCATGGAAACAGGATGAAGAATAAAATGGCAGTCATTTTTCGTAACAGTCATGGATGGTTTTATCTCTGGGGTTCCCATATTTACAGTCACTGATATTACTTTGTTTTGTTCGGTTTCCAGGTAGAGCTCTTTAATTCCCGACATCGTTTCTACTGTAATGTGATTCTTTGGAACAATTCCATATTCATATACGTATTTGCCGACACACCGGATTCCGTTGCCACACATGAATCCTTCTGATCCGTCGGCATTATACATTTTCATTTTACAATCCGCCTTCTCAGATGGTTCGATTAAAATAATCCCATCTGATCCGACGCCAAAATGGGGCCTGCAGAGTGCAGGAGCCAATTTTTCAGGCGCAGAGACGGATTCTTCAAAACCGTTAATATAAATATAATCGTTTCCGGTTCCCTGCATTTTTGTAAACCGCATACGATGACCTCCGCCTTTTATAGAATGCATTTATGATTCTTTATGCACGGCTTTGTGCATTTGGGGCGGATGACAGAGTCAATCAAGAATTTCTTTCATGACACGAAGGGTATTTTTATAGAATATCTTTTCAATTGTATCAGACTGAAAACCGGCTTTTGATAAAGCATCTGCCAATTGCGGCATGTAAGAACAGTCTTTCATCTCCATATTTGTTCCTATTCCATCAAAATCACTTCCCAGGCCGATACATTCTGTTCCGCCCACTTGTATAATATGCCGTATATGTTCAATAAGTCCATCTATTGTCCCAAAAACATTTCCGTTTTGATCCGGATTACATGTAAATGGTCCATAAAAATTCAAGCCCATAACGCCGCCCCGTTCTGCCAGTTTTCGTATCATATCATCTGTCATATTTCTGGAATGACCACATATGCTTCTGGCGTTGGAATGACTTGCAATAAATGGCTTTTTTGTATAACGAAGTACATCATAGAATCCTTCGTCGGATAGGTGAGATACATCAATCAGCATCCCCAAGCGTTCCATTTCCTCTACGAATTCGATTCCAGTCTCCTTTAATCCATATGACACATCGTCATCATCGATTTTATGATAATCATGGGGGTATCCCAACTCATTTTCATAATTCCATGTCAATGTCAGCATGCGAACCCCCAATCGGTATAGTATTTTTAAAAGTGTAATATCTCCCTGACATACTCCGCCTTCTTCTACCGATAAAAGTGCAGACATTTTTCCTTTTTTTTGATTCTCCATCACTTCACGAATCGTCGTTACCGGCACAATCCAGTCTTTATTTTGTTCCATTTGGTCATAAAAGAAATCAATGCCCCAAAGACAGGCTTTTAAGAGATCAAAGTATTCTTTTTTAGAAATGAAAATAGCAAATGTCTGCAAAAGATAATTTGATTTCTGCATTCGTTTAATATCAATATGTCCCTGATTGGAGAAAAGAGATTCTTTTGGTATTCCCGGCTGATTATAAAGTCTCATTATGGTATCACAATGCATATCACAAACGTTCATATTTGTCCCCTTTCTTATTTTCCGATTTTCCATTTCATGGTTTTACACTAATGAAATCATACTTCTTATCCGATAAAAAGTCAATTTTCTTCTGTTCATGAGTAAAACAGTGGTGGCATCCACAATAAGCACGCAATGCGGCTTTACGAATGGCGCGGGCTGAGCTGTTACGTGTGCTGACATGCTTTCACATGGTTTTTGTTGCCACATCACATGATATGTGATATGATAATAGTGATTTATAAATGCAATTTGTATTTACAGTTTACAATAAAATCAATTTTGGAGGCACAACATGATTCGTTTGGAACGTTTTACAGTTATGAATTTTGAAAATGCTATGCGTGGCGCAAGAAACCCGATGAATAGTTGGGCAAGAAGTGATAGTTTTTATGATGATAATGGAAATTTTGTATTTGGTCCCAATGATTTGGATCTTGCCAAGCGTTTGGCTCATGCCGGAAGTGATCATCGAAAATATTTGCGAATGGTTTTTGTTTCTGTTGATATTACGGCTCCTCTTTACTGGTGGAAAGAATATGACACATACAAAGTGGCTACCGTCGCAAATTCAACCAGTACCATGCATAAAATTGCCAGTAAACCATTTTCTCTTGATGACTTCAGCTGTGATCATATGACGTCTGCCACACTGGAATTTATGAAAACAGTGGTGGAGCGTTTGGAGTCTTTACGTCTCTCTTATTTGGAAACTAAATCAAAAGATACCTGGTATGATATGATTCAGCTTTTACCTTCCAGCTATAATCAAATGCGCACATGTACATTTAATTATGAAACACTCATTAATATTTATAGGGCTAGAAAGAATCATAAACTTGAAGAATGGCATACATTTTGTGACTGGATTCAGACACTTCCGTATGCGCAGGAACTGATTACATTTGATCCTTCGAATTAATCTTTTATTTGCATAAAAAATGGGAAAGAAAGTTTTCTTTTATATTATGAAAATTAAGGAGAAACTACTATGAATAAATATATTATTACAACTGATTCTGCCAGTGATCTTCCAAAAGAATATATTCAAAAAGAAAATTTATATGTTCAGCCGCTTTTTTATAATATAGGAAATCAGATATATGGAGGAGCAAATAATCTGGATTATAAGGTGTTTTATAACCGTATGCGCCAGGGTGAAATGCCTGTAACAAATGCAATTATTCCGGAAGAAATGAGAAACGATCTGCGGCCTTTTCTGGAGCAGGGATATGATATCTTACATCTGGCATTTTCCTCCGGATTGAGTTCTTCCTGCCAGAATGCTGTATTGGCTGCCAACGAATTAAGGGAAGAATTTCCTGATCGTAAAATTGTTGTAATTGATACATATGCGGCTTCCCTTGGGGAAGGACTTCTGGTTCACAAAGCAATTCAACTAAAAAAGCAGGGAAAATCTCTGGAAGAAGTGGCTAAATGGGTGGAAGACAACCGAGATCATCTGTGCCATCTTTTTACGGTAGATGATTTGTTTCATCTACAGCGCGGTGGTCGTGTTTCAAAAACCGTGGCAGTGATCGGGACAATGATTAACATCAAACCGGTTCTTCATGTCGATAATGCCGGTGAATTAAAGATGTTAAAAACGGTTCGTGGAAGAAAAAAATCGTTATTATATCTGGTGGATCGGATGGAAGAACTTTGCAAAGGATATGAGAACGAAAATGATGTCGTATTTATCAGCCATGGTGACTGCATGGAAGATGCCCAATTTGTGGCGGATCGTATTAAGGAACGTCTGGGAATACAGAATTTCATCATTGATTATGTCAGTCCGACCATCGGAGCCCATTCAGGTCCCGGTACAATTGCATTATTCTTTATGGGAAAAGAAAAATAACGATGAGAAATTCGCAAAGCGTGTTTCTCACGTTCGCAGACAGTCGCTGTATGCGTATGCATCCGCACACGGCGACTGTCCACGCGTAAATAAAAACTGTGGGAGATGTTTTCAAAGCATTCCCACAGTTTTTTCATATTAAAGAGATTTTTTTAATTTTTACCGGTACTTCCATGACCTCCGCGATCCGGATTTTCCAGATGTTCTACTTCACAAAAGGAAATGGGAGGTTGATGTTCCATAATGCGGAACTGACAAATACGGTCATTTACATGTATAACAGTATCACGTAATGCATAGGCCGGCATGAACCATTGGTCATTATCCCCACAATATGTTTCATCAATTATCCCCATATGATTGGGTTGAATAATTCCAAAATTCTTAAATGTGGAGCTTCTGGGAACCACATGTGCCTCATATCCTTTTGGCAGTTCCATACCAATTCCGAGAGGAATCAGCTTAAATTCTCCGGCTTTCAGTGTCACTTCTTCTGCTGCTCTTAAATCAATCCAATCGGACTTGCCGCCGATATAGCAAAGTTTTTCAATTTTATCGGAGAAATATTTAATTTTAATCTCTTGCATGTAATACTACCTCACCGTTTTTCAGAGTTTCTTTGACATTAATTACTCTCTGATTACGGCTGCCTTTCCATTTCAATGTATTTTCTTTTTGCTTTTGTACAAATTTCCCGTCTACAATTACATCAATGAAAGAAATAAATGGAAAATCTCTGATTTCTTCCCAAAGATAACCGGTATATAACCATATTGTTTTATTGGGATATAATTCTTTTATTTCTTCAATGAATGCACCAACCGTGTCTCTGTTTGCCGGATGAAGCGGATCTCCTCCGCTGAATGTAATACCGGAAATATAATCTTTGTCCAATTCTTCAAAAATTTCTTCTTTTTCTGCCTGTGTAAACGGCAATCCCCCATTTACATCCCAGGTAATCGGATTCTGGCATCCCGGACATCCGTGATTGCATCCGGCTACCCATAATACCACCCGTAATCCATCACCATTAAGCATATCATCCTTTGTAATATTGTGATAATTCATTGCTACATACTTTTCCTCTCTTTTATTTCCGCCATTTTTGCGTCATTTAAACGAGTATCTCCTTTTACACGGGAGTAGGAAAGATATCCGTTCATACGATCAATTTTTGTCAGATTTTTGCTTCCGCAAATTGGGCATACATCCATTTCCAATTCTTCATGGCCGCAGTCATCACAATATGCTAAAGATAAATTAACGCCTTCATAAAAGCCCATTTTCATCGCTCTGCGAATCAAAGATTTGATTGCCTCAATATTATAATCAATTGGGTATTTTACGTATTGAATTTTTCCGCCATTGGATAATTCCCAGAATCTTGCTTCCAAATCCTGCTTTTGTATCGGTGTGATATCTTCTGTTACGTGACAATGGAAACCATTGCTTACATATTCACGGTCAGAAACATTTTCAACAATTCCGTATTTTTCACGGAACTGTTTTACCTGTAAACCACAGAGATTTTCTGCCGGAGTAGCATAGATCGCATATAAACGGCCATCTTCTTCCTTGAACTGTTCAATTTTTTTGTTAATGTATTTTAAAACATCTAAGGCAAATTGACCATCTTCCACCAAACTCTTTCCGTTGTATAAGCGCTGCAATTCATTGAAGGCTGTAATACCAAAAGAAGCTGTGGCTGTTTTTAAAACCGGTTTAATTTTATCATTCATCTTCAGATGTCCGCCATAAAAACCGCCTTCACAATACGCGATTGGATTTGTAGACGCTTTCATCTCTCCGAGGTAGTCATACGTACGTAAATGAAGTTTACGAATTAATTCCAAATAGTAATCCAATACTTCATAAAAATCCTTACTTTCCTGTCTGGATTTTGCCAAAATCATAGGAAGATGAAGGCTGACTACACCGATATTGAAACGTCCTACGAACACCGGATGATCATTTTCATCGGCAGGGTGGATTCCACCCCGTTCATACCATGGGGAAAGGAATGCACGACAACCCATTGGGCTGATGATTTCCCCATATTTTTTATACATAGAAGCAATGTAACCTTCACCGGTTAAACTTAACCAGTCTGGATACATCGTTTTTGCGGAGCAGCGGATTCCCTCTTCGAAAACATCTTCCAGTTCTTTTCCCGGACCATGAAGATTTTCATCATATAAGAATACCACCTTAGGAAATAGAACTGGTTTTTTATGTCCTGCTTTTCCCTGTCCTTCCCGTCTGACTTCCAGCATTTTTTTCGATGCCATTCTGGCAAAACGACCGGTTCCAGTTCCAATGGTGACTGTAATGAATGGATAATCGCCACGGCTGGATGCCACAGTATTAAACTTGTATTCCCATCCCTGGAAGCCTTGCTTAAATTCGTATTCCACATCTTTATAAGCTTCTGCTTCTGCTTTTTCTTTTGGAACTCCCATATCCAGATATTTTTTCAAATGTTTTGCATAGGACTTTTCCGCATAGGGTTCCAAGATTAAATCGGCACTGGGAACCGTAAATCCGCCATATTGCTGACTGGCAGCACTTAAAACGATATCACCGATCACATCAAACGCTACGTCCAGTGTTTTTGGCTCATTATACCAGAGATTGCCCATCTCAAATCCGCCGCTCAGAACTTCCCTTACATTGAATAAGCAACAATTCATCGTATCACGACGGGCAGACATATCATGAATATAAATATAACCTTCTCTGGCTGCCTGAAGTTCTTCTACAGTAAGGAAAAACTTCTGATATAATGATTTATTTAACTCATTAAAAATAAGGCTTCGTTTTGTGGATACGAGAGCACTGTCTGAATTAGAATTTTCTTTATCTCCGATATACATAATTGACTGGCTCTTTTTATAGACTTCATCCAGCATTCGCACAAAATCCTGCTTGTAGTTTCTGTAATCACGATAACTTTTGGCAACTAAAGGATTTACTTTCTCCAATGCGCCCTCTACAACATTGTGCATTTCCGGGATTGGAACCTCTTTCAGCCCCATTTGCTGTATCTTTTCTTCTACAAATTTACAGATAAACTTCGTTTCCTGATCAGTAAATTTGATTAAAGCACGATATGCAGATTTATTAACGGCAACTACAATTTTCTGTACGTTAAAATCTTCCTTTGTGCCGTCTTTTTTTATTACTTTAACATCTTTTAATTCAGCCATATGAGTTCCTCCTGACATGTATTTTAACTTACGTGTGACAACCGAAATCATTTTTTATTATTGCTTTAATTACAATAGATCACGGTACTATTTCTTACCGTTAACTTTTCCTATCATATCACTCTAAAATTGATAAGTCAATACAAGATATGGTGCCCTCAAAATTGAGGACACCATATTTTGTGCCAAAACCCTTATTTTATCAGGTTTTTGTTTTTTCTTGTATCAAAATAAAAACATAACGGATATAAGAATGATTTAGGGTTCCCCCGTAAATATTTGTGCCAATGGTGAATCAGATGGCAAAATCAAAGTTTTACTGCCCCCTGTCATGGATTCTTTGGCAGCGTCCAAAGCGCGTACAAAAGCATAAAAATCTTGTCGTGTCTGATCGGAATATGCCTCAGCCAAAATTCTCATATATTCTGCTTCCCCTTCTGCTTCAATCTGGGCAGCCTGAGCTTTTGCATCGGAAAGCATAATGGATACCTCTTTGTCTGTTTGATTTTGAAGTACCTTTGCTTCTGCGTTTCCTTCCGCGGTATATTGGGCTGCGATTTTATCTCTTTCAGAAATCATACGCTCGTATACGGCGTTTTTATTGTCAGAAGGAAGATCCAGTTGTTTCGTTTCCACTGAAATCAATTCCACACCATATTGATCCATGGTATCTCCAATATTTTCCATAATGGTATTGGATAATTCCCCATCTCTTCCGTTAATCACCTCAGTCTGTGTCAGACTGCTGATAACATTTTTCATAGAATTATAAACAACGGTATTAATTCTTGTTTCAGCGTTGCTGACGGAATAATTCAATGTCTGAGAAAATGTTAACGGATCTGTAATTTTCCATAAAACATAACTGTCTGCTATCATGGTTTTTTTATCTTTTGTGATGACATCGGAAGATGTCATATCAAACAATAAAATTTCTTTTGGAAGAGAAACCGTGTCTTCCAAAAATGGAATTTTAAAATGAAGCCCTGATGTACTGATCACCCGATCAACTTTTCCAAACTGGCGAACCAACTGATATTCATCTTCCTCTACTACGACAGCAGAAGAATATCCAATCACAATAATAGCGATAACAGCTATAGCAGAAACAATTCCAATAATCTTCTTTTTCATAGTAACCTCTTATTTTTACATCGATTTAAATTTTTCCCTATTTGCTTTCATCCTGAGCCGTTTCGTCTTCATTATTTTCCATTTCCTGCGTTCCGCTCTGGCTGCCGGAAGCATTTTGACCATCAGAAATAATACTTTGGGTACTGCTCTGAGTTCCCATATTTTCCAGTGGTAATATTGTATTGATATTTGTATCGCTTCCGTTAATGACTACTTTCAGATCCGGTAAAACATCTTCCATGGTTTCATAGAACATACGCTGTTTTGTGATCTCAGGATTTTTTAAATATTGTTCATACATGGCATTGAAACGTGCTACCTCACTATTTGCCTCATTGATTCGGGCCTGCTTTTTTGATTCAGCCTCCTGAAGTATTTTATCAGCTTCCGCTTCGGCCTCAGGAAGTTTTTCATTCCGATATTTATTTGCATTATTCAATGCTGTTTCTTTTCCTTGTTTTGCTGTTTCTACCGCTTTAAAAGCTTCCATAACTTCCGTTGTCGGAGGTTGAGAATCCTGTATGGAAATATTGACAAGCTGAAGTCCGATATCCTGATTTTCCAACTGTTTTGTGATTGCATCTTTGATTGTATTCTGAATTTCTACTTTTCCTGTGGTCAATACACTGTCCACATCATAACTTCCGATTACATTACGAATACAACTTTGTGCGACATTTTTTAAAATCAGTTCAGGGTCTTCCGATGCATAAACTGCTTTTACAGGATCGGAAACTTTATATTCCACAAAGAAATCTACATTTACAAAATTGTAATCGGATGTAATCATCAAAGATTCATTTTCTGCCAATTCCTTTTCATCCGATGAATTTTGATTGTATCCAATGGGAAATCCCTGTATTGTTGTATTTACTTTTTCAACCTTCTGGATCAAGGGTATTTTGAAGTGGAGCCCCGGCTCTCTCTGAGAAGCCGGAGAACCAAAGGTTGTAATAACAGCTTCTTCCTGTTCCGTAATTGTATACGTACTGTCGAAAGCCACAACAGCTACAACAACTGCAGCTATAACTCCTACAACCGCTTTTTTTACAATTCGCAGTGTTTTTTCTTGCTTTGGATCAATCATAATTTCACTTAACCATACCTTTCTCCCGTTAGTTACACCATATTATTTGATCATACTGTCGGAAAGAGCTACAAATTCATCTACCAAATCAGCAAATGCCTTCAGGCTTTCCTCCCAAAATGTTTTATCGGTCACATCAATATCAGCCATGGCAGCTACTTCTTCGATGGTATGATCGGTGGTAGCTTTTAATAAATTACGATATTTTGGTACGAAATCTGCCCCTTCTTTTTCAAACTGGGTATATAGTCCCATAGCAAAAAGTCCGCCAAAAGCATATGGGAAATTGTAAAAACTTAAATTTTCTGAATAGTAGTGACCTTTACATGCCCACATATACGGATGCATATAATCAGGATCCAATCCGTCACCGTAGGCTTCTTTTTGGGCTTCTATCATAATTTCTTTTAAATCTTCCGGCATCAAAAGACGGTCTTTGCATTCTTCGAATACACGGCTTTCAAATAAATATCTGGAATAAATGTCACAGGTAATCTGAGTTGTATTCATTAAAAGACTTTCCAAAAGAGCTAATTTTTCCAATCCTTCTGTTTTACTGATTGCCAATTTAGTTATATGGGTTTCATTAAATGTGGAAGCCGTTTCTGCCAAAGGCATCGGATATTCTTGATTTAGAATCCGATTATTTTCAATCATCATTCCATGATAGGCATGTCCCAGCTCATGGGCTAATGTATCAATGGAACCAAATGTATAATCATAATTTGTTAAAATACGACTTTGCTTTAAAAATCCCACATTACAGCAAAATGCACCGCCAACTTTTCCTTCTCTTGGCATAAAATCAATCCAATGATCATTGAAAGCAGTATCCATCATATCCGCCATATCATCCGAAAATGCACGGAATGTCTGCACAAGATATTCTTGTGCCTCTTCGATACTATATTTTTTATCCAGAGCTCCTACCGGCGCAAATAAATCATACCAGGGTAAGCCGTTTTTATGTCCAAGGAATCTGGCTTTTGCTTTCATATATTCATGAAATTTCGGCATATATTCCCGCATGGCTTCCAACATGGCATCCAGTGTTTTTCTGCTCATATTGGAATCTTCCAGTGTCATATCCAAAGGAGATTCATATCCCCGTGCCTCACACAGCATATTTACCTGCGATTTAATGTTATTCAATGCAAATGCAATGGAATGGTCAATTTTTTCATAACAATTCAATTCAGCTTCATAAGCAGCTTTTCTTACCGCACTGTCACTGTCATAAGCAAGATTTCTGACAGACGGCAGGGTAATTTGTGTGCCATTATAGTCTACTTTTACCGTAGATGTCAGGTATTCAAACAACTGATTCCACGCGGCACCGCCGCTTAAATTCATTTTTGCAATCATGGCTTCCATATCTTCGGAAAATAAATGTGCTACATGCTTTTTATTTTTCAAAAGCAAAAACTGATATTCTTTCAGTTTTTCATCGGATGCAATTACTTCTTCAAGATTTGGAATGTCAGCCATATATTTCTGGATAGCGACCAGACTTTTTGTGGCCTTCGCTTCTTTTTTCATGATTTGGGCCATATATGCATTTGTCTGGCTGTCCGTTGTATTTGCAGATTGACGCAGACTTGTATAAATTCCCAATCGCATACTATGAGAAAGGAAATCTTCCTGAGCTTTTACAAGACATAACAGCGCTTCTTTAGCATTCATTTGCTTTGCCTGTTCTAAACTGGTATCCAAATCATCAATGACTTTATCCATATCTGCCAAATCTTTTTTATAGGCAGGATCGTCATATCCTTTGTAAAATTCATCCAAAGACCATTCTGTACTAATTGCTTCTTTCATGTTTACCCTCTTTTCCTTAATTATTCTCTATTTAGTATTTCCATAAATTCCTCTCCCGTAATCGTCTCACGTTCCAGAAGATATTGGGAAAGTTCATTTAATTTTTGCATATTTCCTTTTAAGATTTCTATTGCTTTCTCATGTGCTGACCGGATGATAGACAGAACCTCTTCGTCCACTTTACCTGCCGACTCATCAGAACAGGTCAGGGAAGTATCGGCACTCAGATATGGATTATTCACCGTTTCCAATGCCATCATATCAAAATTCTTACTCATACCGAAACGGGTAACCATGGATCTGGCAATCTTGGTTGCCTGTTCAATATCATTGGAAGCGCCGGTTGTAAATGTACCGAAAATCAATTCCTCAGCAGCACGTCCCCCTGTTAATGTTGCCACTTTGTTAAATGCTTCTTCCTTTGTCATCAATGCTTTTTCTTCATCATCTACCTGCATGGTATAACCCAAAGCACCGGACGTACGTGGAATAATTGTAATCTTGCGAACAGGAGCAGATTCTGTCTGTTTTGCTGCTACCAGGGCATGTCCGATTTCATGATAAGCCACAATTTGTTTTTCTCTCGGAGAGATCACAGCATTTTTACGCTGATAGCCAGCAATAACCACTTCAACGCTTTCTTCCAAATCTCCCTGTGATACGACTTTTCTGTCATTGCGGACTGCACGGAGAGCTGCTTCATTTACAATATTTGCCAACTCAGCACCGGATGCTCCTGCGGTAGCCTTCGCTATGGCTTTAAAATCTACGGTAGAATCCAATTTTACCTTTTTTCCATGAACGCGTAAAATTGCTTCACGTCCGGCAAGATCCGGCAATTCTACAGGAATCCTACGATCGAAACGTCCTGGACGAAGCAAAGCTTTATCCAAAGATTCCGGGCGATTGGTAGCTGCTAAAATAATGACACCTTTCTTTCCGTCGAAACCATCCATTTCCGTCAACAGCTGATTCAATGTCTGTTCGCGTTCATCATTACCAGAAAATCCACCACCATCTCTTTTCTTTCCAATGGTATCAATCTCATCAATAAACACAATACAGGGAGCTTTTTCATTAGCCTGTTTAAAAAGATCACGAACTTTTGCTGCTCCCATACCAACAAACATTTCTACAAATTCAGAACCGGAAATAGAGAAAAACGGCACATTTGCCTCTCCGGCTACTGCTTTTGCCAAAAGTGTTTTACCAGTTCCGGGAGGGCCTACAAGAAGCGCTCCTTTTGGCATGGAAGCACCGATTTCCGCGTATTTTCCAGGATTATGAAGGAAATCTACGATTTCTGTTAATGCCTCTTTTGCTTCATCTTCACCGGCAACATCCTTGAATTTAATTCCATCGGTAGCCTGTACATAAATTTTTGCATTGCTTTTTCCAAAGGACATGGCATTTCCCATTCCTCCGCCAATCTTTTTGGACATCCGATTGATAAGGAATGTTCCGATTACAACAAGAATAATCATTGGAGCAAAAAAACTGAGTAGACTCATGAGCCAGGAAGGTTTTGTCGGAATTGTTTTTGTATAATTTACACCGTGTTCTTCCAGACGCTCCATCAAATCAGGGTCTTCCATTCTTCCTGTTACATAAATTTGAGCTACACCTTTATCTCCATTGGTATCATTTTTCAGCACAAAAGCAATCTGATCATCTTGTACTTCCACAATGGAAATCTGGTTATCATTTGTCATCTGCACAAAATCACTGTAAGGCACTTCTTTTGTTTTTGTTCCAAAAACAGAAGAAACAATGATATTCAGTACCACGACGACAGCCAATACTATTACATAATAAAAAATAAACGGTTTTTTATTCGTTGGTTTCTGCATCATGTACCTCCCATAAGTTCATTTTTGCCGTTTCTTTCATGGCTCTTTAAGATCATGAAAGTGCCTTCTTTACTCATAAAATTTACATGAAACCTTAGATAAAGTCAATTGCTTTCATGGAATATTTAGAATCTTTTAACAACGGCGAAAGAAATGGACCGAATAGAACAAGTGGTGTCTATTTCGATCCATAATCTTGTCTTTATTTTCTGTTTTCCCTTAATTTGAAAAACTATTCATATAAAGGATATTTATCTGTTAACGATTTTACTAAGCACATTGCTTCTTCCTTATTTTTTGAAACATCGCTCACTACCAGGGATATGGCTTCAGCAATCACATCCATATCTTCTTCTTTCATGCCCCTTGTGGTAACAGCTGCAGTACCGAGGCGAATTCCACTGGTAACAAATGGTGATGCAGGATCATTGGGAATTGTATTTTTGTTACATGTAATATTTGCAGCATCTAAAATATGCTCCGCTTCTTTCCCCGTAATGTTCTTATTGAGCAAATTAATCAGCATTAAATGATTGTCTGTACCGCCGGATACCAATTCAAATCCTCTCTTTTTCAGACCATCAGCCAAAGCCTGCGCATTTTTAATAATCTGTTTTCCGTATTCTTTAAATGACGGATCCAAAGCTTCTTTAAAGCAAACTGCTTTTCCGGCTATAACATGCATCAAAGGACCGCCTTGTATTCCCGGGAAAATCGCTTTATTAAAATTATACTTTTTGTTTACGGCTTCACTGGATAAAATCATACCGCCTCTGGGACCGCGAAGGGTTTTGTGGGTCGTCGTTGTTGTCACATCAGCATAAGGAATCGGACTCATGTGAAGACCGGCAGCAACCAATCCGGCAATGTGAGCCATATCAACCATCAGAACCGCTCCCACTTCATCCGCTATTTCACGAAATTTTTTGAAATCAATGGCTCTCGGGTAAGCACTGGCTCCTGCTACAATCATTTTCGGCCGACATTCCAATGCAATTTTTCTTACTTCATCATAATCAATATATCCGTCCTGATTCGTTCCGTAAGGTACCGCATGAAAATATTTTCCGGACATATTCACCGGACTTCCATGGGTCAAGTGACCTCCCATATCCAGACTCATTCCCATGAATGTATCTCCCGGATTCATAATCGCAAAAAATACAGCCATATTGGCTTGCGCACCGGAATGGGGCTGCACATTAACATACTCGCACCCAAATAATTTTTTTGCCCGTTCCTGTGCCAGAGTCTCTACTACATCTACGTATTCACATCCGCCGTAATATCGTTTTCCCGGATATCCCTCTGCGTACTTATTGGTTAAAGGACTTCCCATGGCATCCATAACGGCTTTGCTTACAAAGTTTTCCGATGCAATTAATTCAATATGATCTCTTTGGCGTTTCAGTTCCGCTTCCATGGCATTTGCCAGTTCATTGTCATATTCTTTCATTGTTTCAACCTGATACATTTTCATTCCTCCATCCTTTTATCTGGATTTGTGTAATCAATTTAGGAAAGTATACCACTGATTTTCAAATATGTCCACTAAATCTTCTATTTTCAGAATGATCCATCGCTAGCCATGTGGTTTTGCGAAAGGATCATGCTGAACAATTATGATTTATGAACGGCGTTTTTTGGAAGACAGTTTATATTCTTTAGTATGCTTCTTTTTTGAGATTTGTTTCGGGCGTATCAGACATTTTGGCCCAAATCCGATTAAATCGGTTCGTCCGGCTTTTTGTAATGCTTCTTCCACCAATGAATATAGTTTTGGATCCCGATACTGTATCAAAGCTCTCTGCATTGCTTTTTCATGCGGATTTACAGGAACATACACACGTTCCATGGTTCTCGGATCAACGCCGGTATAATACATGCATGTGGAAATCGTGGATGGTGTCGGATAAAAGTCCTGTACCTGTTCTGGCATATATCCCAAATCCCTTAAATATTCAGCCAGTTCCACAGCCTCTTTTAGAGTAGATCCGGGATGGGAAGACATAAGATACGGAACCAGATATTGTTTTTTCCCTTTTTGCTCATTTATCTTTTGATACCGTTTTACAAAAGCCTGATATACTTTATTTTCCGGTTTTCCCATCCGTTTCAATACAGCTTCCGAAATATGTTCCGGTGCTACTTTTAATTGACCGCTCACATGATATTCGCATAATTCACGAATGAAGGAAGAATCCGGATCAGCCATTACATAATCAAATCGAATACCGGAACGAATAAAAACTTTTTTTACCTTAGGAAGCTGACGCAGTTTTCTTAAGAGACTGCGGTAATCGGTATGGTCAACCACAAGATTTTTACATGGTTTTGGAAACAGGCATTGTTTATTGATACATGCCCCTTTTGTCATCTGTTTGTCACAAGCCGGTCGGCGGAAATTAGCTGTGGGTCCCCCTACATCATGAATATATCCTTTAAACTGAGGATCCTGTGTCATCTGTTTTGCTTCTTCTATGATGGATTCATGGCTTCTGGTCTGAACAATTCTTCCCTGATGAAAAGTCAGTGCGCAAAAACTACATCCGCCGAAGCATCCGCGATTGCTGATCAGACTGAATTTAATTTCTGAAATTGCCGGGACACCTCCCAGTTTTTCATAGGAAGGATGATAAGTCCGCATATAGGGCAGGGCATAAATATCGTCCATTTCCATTTGTGACAGTGGTTTGGAGGGAGGATTTTGTACCACATATAGATGATCGGAATATGGTTCCACCAAACGTTTTCCGGAAAATGGATCCGTATTACAATATTGAATGTAAAAACTTTTGGCATAATTTTTCCTGTCGCTTAAAAGTTCCTCATAGGATGGAAGTATTTTTGCGTCATAAACGCTGTCCAATGTCTTGGTCCGAAATACTGTTCCATCTATAAATGTGATATCTTTTATGTCAATACCACTATCCAATGCTTCCGCTATTTCTACAATGGAACGCTCTCCCATTCCATAGGAAATTAAATCTGCCTGCGAATCCAAAAGAATAGAACGTTTTAATTTATCCGACCAGTAATCATAATGTGCCAATCTCCTTAAACTTGCTTCAATGCCTCCTATGATGATTGGTATATCCTTATAGACCCGACGAATATAATTACAATATACCACTACAGCATAATCCGGACGCTTTCCAATTACACCTCCCGGAGTGTATGCATCGCTTTTTCTTCTTTTTTTAGAAACAGAATAATGGTTCACCATGGAATCCATATTTCCGCTTGAAACCAAAAAACCCAATCGGGGACGCCCAAACTCCTGAATCACTTTTTCATCTTTCCAATCCGGCTGAGATAAAATTGCAATGCGATATCCGCGTGATTCCAACACGCGGCTGATAATGGCTGGTCCAAAGGATGGATGATCCACATATGCATCACCAATTAAATATACAAAATCAGGTCGATCCCAACCGCGGGCTTCCATTTCTTTATGATTTACTGGTAAAAATCCATTTTTATCCATTCTTATCGTCTTCCTTCCTTCAATCAAGCGCCTAAATCCGGACTTTTGATTCCCTGTTTTTTCATGGCAGCAAATAACACATGTTCTGCTAACACAGAGGTTGTAACGGCTCCCACACCACCAGGAACAGGAGTTGCCAAAGCAGCAACAGAAGAAATGGATTCCAAATCAACATCTCCGCACATAGTTTTGTCTTCCTTTACATGAATCCCGACATCAATGACCACCGCGTCTTTCCCTACAAATTTTTCATTTACCATTTCTGCCTGTCCTGCCGCAGCAATTAATATCTCAGCATTTCGGCACGTCTCTTCCAATTGTTTTGTTTTTGTGTGGCAAACCGTAACCGTGGCATTTTCTTTTATTAATAGCATAGCCAGTGGCTTTCCAATTACCAAACTCCTTCCGATTACAACAGCACGTTTTCCTGTTATACAGATACCCGAATGGTGTAAAATTTTCATAACAGCCTCTGCCGTACAAGGAGCATATCCCATTTGTGTTCCCGTATAGACATGAGCCATATTTACCGGACCAATTCCGTCCACATCTTTCTCGGGATCGATTCTTCTTTCAATTAGATGTTCATCCAACTGAGATGGTAAGGGACGTAACAGTAAAATTCCGTCCACTTTTGGATCTTGATTTATCTGATCAAACACTTTTAAAAATTCTTCCTGAGATACGGTATCTTCCATAGTATAGACCGTATGATGAATTCCCACTTTATCCATACGTTTTATGGCACTTTTTTCATAGGAAATGTCATCCGCTTTTTCTCCGACGCGGATAATTGCCAGATGCGGAGGAATCATTCCTGTTTTTTCTATTGTTTCTGAAATTGATTTGCTGATTGATGCTGCTACAGCACTTCCTTTTATTAATTCCATTTTTTTCCTTTCCATATTTCACCGTTTTTTATTTGTGTATTTTTTTCATTACATTTTTATAAATCTGATCTGCTTTTTCTACACCGACTACAGCCATTTCATCTGCTCTCTTTTCCAATTCCAGAGCTTTCTTTTTATCTTTCATCATATTTGTATTAATGAAGACATTCATAGATGCCGATAAAAGGGCGCATCTTGCGTACTGAACAGCGACACCGACATCACTGATTGCCAGTTTGGATCCGATTTTTTCCATACAATCCAATATATCTAAAAGTTCCAATACCTTTTCCATAATGACCAGCGGAATTCTACTGGCTCCATATAAAGCATTTTCCAATACTTCATTTCTGTGAGACAATTCTTCCGCTGTTGTTTTTGGCAGACCGTACGCCTTGGAAAGTGGTTCAAAGGCCTCCGCATCTCCGTTAATCAGTTCCAAAAATTCTATTCTCAGAGCAGATAATTTTTTTTCCATTTCTATTGCCTGGTTTTCTACCGAGGCATACGTTTTCTTTCCGATTGTTAAATTGGCAACCATACTGCCCAATGCTGCAGCCATGCTTCCTCCTAATGCAGCGGCTCCACCGCCTCCTGGAATGGCTGATTTGGAAGCCAATGCTTCCATGAATTGATCAACTGAATTGCGGTACATTTTTTTCCTCCCTTTTATTATGAAAAACTGTAATAGACCAGTAATTCTTCTATAAATATAGATTACCGTTATTTTAAACGATAACCCGTCTTTTGTCAAAAAACTTCCGAAATCTTTCTGAAAAGAAAAAGCCTCAAAAGCCATAATGACTTCTGAGACTTTTAATCAAGATGTTCCAGCTATGTTAACATCGGATTCTTATTTTTTATAATGATACGTAGTAACAATGTTTGCAACCAATTCTTTAATATTATCAGCATTTTTATTGCAGGCATCTTTTAATTCAGAAAGAGCTAACATAAATGACTCTTCCTCCAATTCAATTGGTTTACCGATATGAATCATTTTGTTCGCAGTATCCTGCATTCCCTCTTCTGCCATCAAGAGTTCCTCATACAGTTTTTCTCCTGGTCGAAGGCCTGTATACTGGATCATCATGTCCACATTCGGTACATATCCGGACAATCGTATGAGATTCTTTGCCAAATCATCAATTTTAACAGGTTCGCCCATATCCAAAATAAAAATTTCTCCACCTTTGGCATAAACACCAGCCTGTAAAACAAGAGAAACTGCTTCCGGAATCGTCATGAAATAACGGATGATATCCGGATGAGTAACCGTAACAGGACCGCCTTCCTTAATCTGACGTTTGAAAAGAGGAATTACACTTCCGTTACTTCCCAGAACATTTCCAAAACGAACTGCCACAAATTCTGTATCAAAATGCTTATTTAGTGTTTGAATAATCATTTCACACATACGCTTTGAAGCACCCATAATATTGGTTGGGTTAACTGCTTTGTCCGTAGAAATCAATACAAAACGTTTAACACCGTTTCTTCCGGCTGCCATTGCTGTATTATAGGTTCCGAAAACATTATTTTTTATTGCTTCATTTGGACTGACTTCCATAAGCGGTACATGCTTATGGGCAGCAGCATGGTATACAATATCCGGATGGTATTTTTCAAATATATCATCAATTCTTTTGATGTCACGTACGGATCCAATCAGTGCAATAATTTCAATTTTGCCATCATCAATTTCTTTCTTATAATGGCGTTTTAATTCCTGCTCAATATCATAAGCATTATTTTCATAAATATCAAAAATAATCAATTGCTTTGGATGATGGCTGGCAATCTGACGACAGAGTTCACTACCGATACTTCCCCCGCCTCCCGTTACCATAACTACCTTATTTTGTACATAATGCAAAATTTCATCCAGATTTACCTTAATCTGATCTCTTCCCAAAAGATCCTCGATTTCTACCTCACGTAACTGATTGACACTGACTTCACCCTTTACCATCTGATAGAGACCAGGTACAGTCATAAGTTTACAGTCAGCCAGTTTACATATCTGCAGAATATCTCTTTTTTGTTCAGCGGAAGCTGTGGGAATTGCCAATATAATATTGTGGATTTTATAACGCTCCACATTTTTCAATATAGTTTCTCTGGTACCAACAATCGGAATTCCCTCCAATCGCCGTCCCAATTTGTTGGGATTATCATCGATAAAACAACAAACCCTGTTATCCAGTTTATTACTGTTGATTAATTCTCTTGCAATAACCCGTCCCGCTTCTCCTGCTCCGATAATCATGGTATTAGTCAGCTTATCAGCTGAAAAGTGCTGGTTATTTCTTCTGTATACAAACCGAAGAATACGGTAAGAAAATCTTACCCCTACCAGACATCCGTATTCCAGCATGATACCTACCACGTAGTAAGAAAGCGGCATTCTGGTATGAAATAAAAGTGTTCCGATAATTTGAATCACACTGACGATAATTACCGCAACAGTAATTCGTCCAAGTTCACTGATACTTGCAAATTTCCATATACTATGGTATAGACGGCATATATAAAAAACCAATATACTGCAAATAGTATGAATCGGCGCATACCGAATAAAATGGCCTAAATATTCCATCGGTATCTGCGAGTAACGAAAATCAAACCGAACCAGTAATGCAAAGAAAAATGAAAAATTGACAATTATAATGTCAATAAACATTAAAATTAACGCTCTCACAATCCATGAACGATCTTCATGAAAAATCCTTTTTTCCTGTTCCTCACTTTTCATAGCTGTACATCCTCTTTTTATCAAATTTTTTATTATTTTCAGCCTCATTTTAATATCTGCCCGTTGCCTGCCGAAAAAACGGCTTGTATGACTACTTCTCTTTTGTGTCTGTTTATATACTTAATCTTTCCATGAAAATTCATCGCAACATTTTTTGTTATAGCATCTTCTGTTATAATAACCGAATCTCCTATTTGATATCCATAGGAGGCTTGTATACATTGTTTCCGTTCCGTAGTCATCTGTTTTAAAAGGGCAAATCTTTCCCTCATTAACCAATATGTGTATAACCTTATTTTGAACTTAAAAATATACACTACTGATTCACTACACGAAATAGAACCAGTATTTACTTCACAATTAGAGTAGTTTTCATTAAGACCTGATTAATTATAAAGTATCTTCATTTATAAGTCAATATGGTATATGTATAAACAGTGTAAAATCCTGTAAAATTTTTACTAAAAGGAAAAGGCCGTTTTAAGCCTATTTCATGATACGATACCAAGAAGTGACAATCCGCAATATCATTATTTTGAATAGGCTATAACGGCTTTTCTTTCAGTATTAAAAAGGATCTTTCATTTTTATAAAATATTTTTCAGTAAATCATATGGAACCTGTAAATTTCCCAATCCCTTTCCCAAATGAATATGCGGTTTATTATCGCCATGAAAATCCGAACCGCCAGTTATAAATAAATTAAATTTTTTGGCAATTTTCCTCATATTGCATGTTTCATTGTGTGAATATGTAGAATAAATTGCCTCGATTCCTTCCAATCCGTAGGATACCAGCAAACGCACCAATTTTTCCAATTCCGACTGGCTCAAGTTATATTGAGATGGATGTGCCAGAACCGGATGACCGCCAGCCAATTGAATACTGGTAATGGCTTCTTGAACAGACCTCTCTTTTTTTGGCAAATAGCAGGGACAGCCTGCTCCAATATATTTGGCAAATGCCTCTTGGATGGATTCCACATATCCATGATCTTTCAGGTAACGGGCGAAATGTGCCCTTGTCAAAATGGCACCTGGAAATGTTTGTTCCAACTGTTCCATGGAAATATCAAATCCATGTGCGGCCAATAACTTCACCATACGGCAATTACGCTCATCCCGTTCTTTTTGATAACATTCCAATATTTCAGAAAAACGGACATTCTTATGATCTACATTCAGTCCCAGAATATGAATCTCCTGATCTTGGTATACCGCAGACATTTCTATTCCCGGTATGACTGTCATTGAATATGGCTGGATTTCTTCCATTTCTTTTGCCATTTCTACTGCTTCGCTTACACCTGAAACCGTATCGTGATCGGTCAATGCAAATGCGGATAAGCCAGACTGATAAGCCAGTTTTACGAGATCCGATGGAGAAAGTGTTCCGTCTGAGTGATTGGAATGTACATGTAAATCAATTTTTTTCATAATTATACCGCTTACACTTTCTGCAGATTATTGAAACTGCGAATAATATAATTGACTGTAAAATCCATTTTTTGCCATCAGCTGTTTGTGATTGCCGATTTCCACAATTTCCCCATCCCGAACCACCAGAATCTGATCTGCGTTGCGGATGGTAGATAAACGATGGGCGATAACAAAACATGTTTTACCTTCCATCAATTTCAACATCGCCTGCTGTATTTGTATTTCTGTTCGCGTATCCACATTGGACGTAGCTTCATCTAAGATAAGCATATGAGCATCCAAAAGCATGGCCCGCGCGATTGTAATCAACTGTTTCTGTCCCTTTGAAATATTTGTTCCATCGTCACTTAAAATAGTATCATATTGATCAGGAAGTGTCATAATGTAATTGTGAATATGGGCAGCCTTGGCGACTCGGATCACATCATCCATTGTAGCAGTATCACTTCCGTAAGAAATGTTTTCATAAATGGTTCCATGGAACAGCCATGTATCCTGTAAAACCATGGCATAAGCTTTTCTTAAGCTGCCTCTTGTCAGACCTGTAATTGGTTTTTCATCAACTGTAATTTCACCACTGTCCACATCGTAAAAACGCATCAGCAAATTGATTAAAGTTGTCTTGCCAGCACCGGTGGGTCCCACGATGGCTACCGTTTTTCCCTTAGGAGCCTTTAACGTCAGATTATGTATAATTTCTCTTTCTGCCGTATATCCGAAACACACTTCTTTCAGATCTACATCACCTTTCACTTCATTTAACTGGGCAGCATTGACATCATCGGCTGGTTCAGGCTCTTCATCAATTAAGCGAAATACACGTTCCGCAGCAGCTAATGCAGACTGCAGTTCACTCATTATGTTGGCTGATTCATTGATCGGTCCGGAAAATTTTCTTGAATACAAAACAAACGAAGAAATATCGCCCAGAGTCATTCGGCCTGCCAAATATAAAACGGCTCCAAATATAGTTACCAATGACAGGGAAATATTATTAATCAGATTGACCGATGGTCCTACCATACTTCCCATATAATCTGCCTGATAGTAGGCATCTACAGCTTCTGTGTTATGCATTTTGAATTTTTCGATCGTCGTAGGCTGTTGATGATAGGCTTTCAAGGTCTTTTGTCCGGTCATCATTTCTTCTATAAATCCATTTAATTCTCCCAATTTTCTGGATCTGGCGCGAAACAGAGGACGTGTATAGGAAGTTAGTTTTTTAGTAAATACGATTGTCATAGGAACGGTTACAACAAATATCAAGACCAATTGAGGCGAAATAATAATCATCATAACTAATGATACAATAACCGTAATCGCACTGGAAAAAAGTGTAATCATATCCGATGAGAGGCTGGTATTTATGGTATCGACATCATAGGAAAAACGGCTGATTATATCACCACTGGAATTTCTGTCAAAAAAACCTACCGGCAAACTCATTAATCGGTTAAACAGATCCTGACGCATAGAGTATACAACTTTTTTGGTAATCTGAAGCATCAATACTGCTAATCCATATGACATAGCTGAAGATAATCCATAAAAAATGATCATCAGAACACAGTAATAAATAACCGTATCAAAATCTACTTTTCCTTTTCCAAATTCAATGGCATCAATGGCATAACCGGATAACATAGGGCCAACCAATGCAAATAAGTTGGATCCGATACTTAAGATCAATGCAAAAAATACATACCATTTGTAACGCATTAAATACTTTAAGAGTCTGATTATAATATGTTTTTTGTTTTTAGGGGCACGTTTCGCTTCATGTGCTTTTTCTTTTTGTACACTGGACATAATATCCGGTTTGTCAATAAAACGACCTTTGCCGTGTTTACTGCTTCCCATCGTCTTCACCTCCCATCTGGGACTGGCTGATTTCCTGGTAAATAGAACAGGATGCCATCAGTTCCTCATGAGTTCCATAGCCGATCATTTCTCCTTCATCCATAACGATAATTTTATCGGCTCCCATGATAGAACTAATCCGCTGCGCTATAATAATGGTAGTTGTATCAGCAAAGTGTGCATTGATCTCCTGACGCAATCTGGCATCTGTTTTGTAATCCAACGCACTTGAAGAATCATCTAAAATTAAGATATCCGGATTCCCTGCCAATGCCCTGGCAATTAACAATCGCTGCTTCTGTCCGCCGCTTAAGTTTGCTCCTTTAATGGCAAGAACAGAATCGATTCCCTTTTCTTCAATAAAAGGGAGGGCCTGTGCATAGGATGCAGCCTTTATTGCTTCTTCTTTGCTTATATCTCTGCCAAATCGGATGTTTTCATAAATAGTATCATTAAAAATTACATCATTTTGAAATGCTACTCCAAACATGGTATGTAACGCTTCAGGCTCATAGGAACGCACATCTTTTCCGTTTATATAAATAGCACCTTTTCCCACATCATAGAAACGCATTAATAAATTGATTAAGGTTGTTTTTCCAGAACCGGTCGCTCCTATAATTCCCAGCGTTTCTCCTTTTTTTAATGAAAAGCAGATATCTTTTACATTGGGAGCACTTCCTTCATAGCTGTACGTTACATGGTCAAATACAATGTGATCTTCAGTTTGGATCGGATCATGTTCCTCTACCAAAAGATCAGCCGGAGTATCTAAAACGGCTTCAATACGTTTTCCGGAAGCAGTTGCTTTTGACGTCATAACAAACAAACGAGACATAAATAGCATGGCATTTAATATCAATGTAACATACGACATAAATGCAATGATTGTACCTGGCTCCGTTAATCCTTCATTTACTCTCCATGCACCAAGTAAGATAACAAATACCATACCCACATTCAGTAAAAAGTTCATAACCGGGTTTAAAATATTCATAATCATCCCGGCATGTCGGTCTCTGTTTACTACTTCATCATTAATTTTATCAAATTTATCCGTTTCGTATTCCACTTTTGATAAAGCTTTTATTACACGTATGCCTGTAATATCTTCTCTAAGCTGGCGTACAAAACGGTCGATAGCTTCTTGTACATATGTGTACAGAGGAATTCCTCTTTTTGAAATATTATAAACAAAAACTCCCATGAAGGGCAGCATGCAAACCATAATCATGGTCAGTGGTACGTCCAAAGTCATGGTAATGCTGATTCCCCCAAACATCATAATCGGAGCACGTACTCCCATACGCTGCATCATGCCCACCATCTGGTGTATATTATAAGTATCGGTTGTTGCTCTTGAAATCAAGGATGGCATCGTAAAGCCTTCCGCCTGTCGACTGGACAGGTAGGAAATTTTTGTGTACAAATCCAGTCGAAGGCGTTGCGTTGTATTTCTTGCTACTCGGGCTGCCATACGGTTTGCAACTATATTTCCGATCCATGCTAAAAAAGCAAATAAAAACATGACACATCCCCATAAAAATACCATTTTCACACTTTTCATAGGAATAATATCATCCACCATATATGCCAATGCCCATGGAATCAATAATTCCGCTATTGTAGCCAAAACTTTCACAATCAAGCCCAAGGCCATACGTCCGAGATAGGGTTTAATATATCGAAATATACAGCTCATTTGCGTGAAATCTCCCCTTTCTTTTTTAACACTGCAGAATAAAATAAATTAAATTTTAATCCAACTCTGTAAGTCCCGTATATAGCTGGTAATACCTTCCTTTTTGTAAAAGAAGCTGATCATGTGTACCCCGTTCTATGATTTCTCCATGTTCCAAAACCATGATAGCATCCGCGTCTCTTACAGTTGACAAACGATGTGCAATCACAAAAGTTGTTCGGTCTTTCATCAAAGCATCCATTCCTTTTTGAATTTGTTGTTCGGTTCTGGTATCAACCGAAGATGTAGCTTCATCAAGAATCAAAATAGGGGCTTTGGAAAGGGCTGCTCTGGCTATATTCAAAAGCTGTCGTTGTCCCTGACTTAAATTCGATCCGTCTCCTTCTAAAACGGTATCATATCCATGGGATAAACGACGAATAAAATAATCTGCATCTGCAGTTTTAGCAGCCTGAATAACTTCTTCATCGGTAGCGTCCAATCTGCCGTAACGAATATTTTCCATAACCGTACCGGTAAACAGATGGGTATCCTGCAATACCAAAGCAATATTTTTTCTTAACTCATCTTTATGAATACGGCGGATATCGATTCCATCGATGGAAATTTTTCCTTCCTGGATTTCATAAAAACGATTAATCAGGTTTGTAATAGTCGTTTTCCCGGCCCCGGTAGATCCTACAAACGCAATTTTCTTTCCTTTTTCCGCATATAAAGAGATATCTTTGAGGATCGTTTTATTGGGATCATAACCAAATGTGACATGGGATAGTTCTACTTCTCCCCGTACATGATTCCACTGGGATAAATTAGGTTCTGTTACTACTGTCTGTTTTGTACCATAATCTGCTTCGACAGGCATATCCATAATGGCAAAGACACGTTCCGCTCCCGCAAGTGCCGAAAATATGGTATTTACCTGCATGGATATTTCATTAATAGGTCTGGAGAACTGTCTGGAATAATTGACGAATATGGTCAAACCACCCACATCAAAACCTCTCAGTACACAAAAGATTCCTCCGATTGCTGCAGTCAGAGAATAATTTACCTGACTCAGATTTCCCATTACAGGTCCCATGATTCCGCCAAAGAACTGGGCATGAATTTGTTTTTCTTTAAGGTCGTTGTTTAATTTTTTAAAATCTTCAATGGCGGCATCTTCATGATTAAAGACTTTTACAACCTTTTGTCCGGATACGATTTCTTCCACATATCCGTTTAGCTTTCCGATGGCTTCCTGTTGTGCATGATAATACTTTCTGCTTCTGGAAGCGACAAAACCTCCTGCCCGGATCATAAGTGGAGTCAGTATAATTGTAATAAGAGTCAACCATATATTGGTATAGATCATTAAGCTGACTGTTCCGATGATTTGGATAATACCGGCAAATAATTGTACCATTGTATTATTCAGCATTTCTCCAATGGCATCGACATCATTGGTATATCGGCTCATCAAATCCCCATGGCTGTTGGTATCAAAAAAACGAATGGGCATTTTTTGCATTTTACAAAACAAATCATTTCGCAATGTCATCAGTGCTTTCTGAGAAATCTGTATCATAATTCTGGCCTGGGCATAGGAAGCAATGACGCCAATCAGATAAACAGCCGCCATCACACCCAAGGCATATGCCAATCCTATTACATTTCCTTCACCATTCTGTGGGGCAATATAGGTATTGATAATGGGGCGCAGCATATAAGATCCAGCTAAAGAAGCTCCTGTATTACAAATAACACATAAGAATACAACCGCAAGCAACAGTTTATCTTTTTCCAGATAAGTCAGCAGACGGATGATTGTTCCCTTTACGTCTTTGGGTTTTCCTCCTAGCTTTCCCGCAGCACGAGGTCTATTCATTGGTCCTGGCATTATGCTGTCACCTCCTGGTTCATTTGGGAATCATAAATTTCTTTATATTCCCGACAAGTTTTCATTAATTCTTCATGTTTTCCCTGTCCGACAATTTTTCCTGCTTCCATAACCAAAATTTGATCGGCTTCCATAACGGAAGAAATTCTTTGAGCTATAATGATTTTTGTGGTCTGATTCAGAGTGGTCTGAAATGTTTCCCGAATTTTGGCTTCTGTAGCCGTATCTACTGCACTGGTACTGTCATCCAAAATCAAAATCTTGGGCTTTTTCAGCAAAGCTCTGGCAATGCATAAACGCTGTTTCTGCCCGCCTGATACATTGGAGCCACCCTGTCCCAATTCTGTCCCGTATTGAAATGGAAATGTACGAACGAAACCGTCTGCCTGCGCATTGGCAGCAGCAGCAAAAACCATCTCATCCGATGCGTCGCTATCGCCCCAACGGAGATTTTCCATAATACTTCCGGAAAATAAAACATTTTTCTGTAAGACCATTCCTACTCCATCTCTCAAGCGATGTAAAGAATAATCTTTTACATCCACCCCATCTACACAAACCATTCCCTCATCCGCATCGTAAAGACGGGGAATTAATGAAACCAGTGATGTTTTTCCGCAACCTGTCGGTCCAATAATACCAACTGTCTGCCCCGGTAATATAGTCAGATTAATATCTTGTAAAACCCATTCTTCGGTATCTTTATAATAACGGAAATTTACATGCTTAAATTCAATTTTTCCCTCTTCGACATCTGTTTCCGGCTGTGCAGCACATTCATCGGTTAAGTCAATAACCGTATCCAAAACCTCATTGATACGCTTAATAGAAGCAAGTGCTCTGGAACTGTTTAAAAAAACCATGGCCATCATCATTAAAGACATCAAAATCTGAACGATATATGTGGTAAAAGCAGTTAAATCTCCCACCGGCATATTTCCGGCAATAATCATATTTCCCCCAAACCAAACAACACTTATTGTTGTGATATTCATGGCCAACATCATTACCGGCATCGAACAAATGGCTATTTTAATTGCGTGAATACTGCTTTGGCACAGATCCTCATTGAGGTTCTTAAATTTATTTTCTTCATATTCACCACGTACAAAGGACTTAATAACCCGAATGTTTACCAGGGTCTCCTGAATTCCCGAATTTAAGCGGTCAATTTTTTTCTGCATAATTTCAAATCTTGGAAAAGCCACCCGCATCAAAGCAAAAATAGCCAAAGCCAAAAGCGGAATGACAATCAAAAGAATGACAGCCAGATTGGAATTCATGGTGAAAGCCATAATCAATGCACCGATCAGCATTCCGGGCGCCCGTAGACATGTTCTTAAAATCATCATTATAATATTTTGAACTTGCGTAATATCATTGGTCAGACGGGTTACTAAAGAACCGGTACTAAATGTATCAATATTACGGAAAGAAAATTTCTGTACTTTTTCAAATAAGTCCTGCCGTAAATCTGCTCCAAATGAAATAGATGCGTGAGAAGCAAAATACGCTCCACCAATTCCTCCTCCTGCCATAATGCAGGCAATTCCGATCATAATACATCCCAATAAAATAATAAACCGAATATCATGATTGGCAA
The DNA here is from genome assembly GCA_026169045.1 of Lachnospiraceae bacterium. Taxonomy (GTDB): domain Bacteria; phylum Bacillota; class Clostridia; order Lachnospirales; family Lachnospiraceae; genus Fimimorpha. Next base: position 44,983 of record JAPFDH010000077.1, read on the forward strand.
CCCCTTCATTAATAATTACTGACATTAAATACGGAAGAAAAATTTCTCCCAGGACTTCAATAATCATGCAAACCGGTCCCAAAATAAAATATTTGATATAAGGTTTGGCATATTTTATATATCGTTTCATTATGCACCCCATTTCTTACTTTGAATCTTCCATTGTATCAAAGCCATCCGGAATGGATTCCAAACTATGATAAATTCGCTCTACCATAGAACTTAATTGCTCCATTTCTTCTTCCGAAAAGCCAGAAAATGCTGCTTCATCAATTTTTATTACCACCTGTCGGCTTTTATCCACAATATTTTTTCCTTTATCGGTGATTGTAATCTTATTAAACCGATTATCTTCCAAATCCATTGCTTTAGAAATATATCCCTCGGATTCCAACCTTTTTAACGAAACAGCAACAGAGGCAGGAGATACTTTTAATTGACTTGCCAATTCTTTCTGGCTTACCGTCTCATGGTTGGCCAGGTGCATGAGCAGGTGATGCTGACTTCCGTGCAGGCCAAGTTGATTGGTTTCCCTTTCCACAATCCTTTTATGAAGGCGACATGTGACCACTAATTTTCGAAATGTCTGATAACAGTCCATGTTTCTCCTCCTTTCTTGTCTAATCTACCCATTCTGAAATATCAGCATATACCGCTTCTGTTTTTGTACTGCTTACCGGGTGATTAAAATATACACGCTTTCCGTCCCTGGAAAAGGTTGGGTTTGGATGCACTTTCAGATCCCAAATGGTAAACTGTTCATTGGAAGATCCCAATACTGCCACAGGTGTAATTTCACCTTTACGATATAACAGAACATCTGCCGGATAACCTGGATATGCCCGATCACCTACAAACCATTTTCGGTCTTTTGATCCATCAATATGATTTCCCACACCTCCCAATACTTCTAACATCTCACCATCCATGGAAAAGCGCTGAATCCGACTGCTTTCCATTTCAATTTTCTTTCCGTCAAAATACTGGCGTGTTGCCAAATAGGTTGTATCATCATACCAAAGCTGGTGAACCGGTTTATCCGGAATAAAATGTGTTTTTCCGGTTTCCAATTCAATCGCTCCCAATGCACCAAAGGTTTTACACTCTTCTACACTTAGTCGCATCATAACTGTAGTAGCAGAAGGATTTAACTGTACATGGCTCATAGATGTCGTATACTGATTTGGTGTATATCCCGCATCGGTTACCATTTTTAATATTTGACTGGAATCCACAGCTTTTCGTACGGTATAGGTATGTAAATCTAATAAATAGATACCACATGTATCCATGACAGGGATCTGAGGATTTTTTCCCAAAAATTCTTCGGATATGGAAAAAGGATAGATACCATTTTCACTGCAATGGATTTCCTTACAAAAAACCGGTCCGAATTCTACCGTATTGGTATCAATATTGAATATACGAAAAGCACTGAAACCATTGATAATATCTCGAAATACAATACGGCTATTATCTACGAATGTAGCGGAAGGGCCATTGTGATTTCCGCATTCAACAGTGAAAACTTTTCTATGATTTGTAAGGTCACGATCACAGATCCATATTTCTGTTTCACCGGAAACAGCATTAGTCAAATCCTTTTTTCGTGCATATACAATTCTTTTTCCATCAGGACTTTCCGGCTGTCCTCCATTCATACCGAACATGGTAGAGGATTCACATTCTGTAATTTTGTTCAATAAAGTCATTTTTACTCTCCCTTTCTTTTCTGTTGTCTCCCAAGATGAAATATTGTGTGAAAATCTGAAAAGACACATCTTTTAAATTTAGCTACTTAACCATTAACCAGTTAATATTTAGCTAGTTAACTAAATTATACGAAGGATACCTGGATAAAGTCAATGTATTTTTCAGACCATTCCGTTTTTTACAGTAAAATAATACATCCTGATTTCCCATTATGTCGTTCAATAAAAAAAGACCTGTTCTCTGAGATAAAACAGGAGATACTCGGATTAAGAATGAACTCCCATATTATCATAGAGAACAGGCTCTCTTCATTACAATTATCATTTTTTATTATGGATATACGGACTACATTTTAAATATTGGATTATTATGGTGTACCATAGATATTATTATGCAACCGTTCAATTGTAGCCGGATAATCCGGTACCAGCTGCTCACCCATATTTGTATATAAATCATCATATGGAACGCGATCCATCACCAGCTCATACTGGATCCATTCCGGTGCTTTTGTAATCTTTGCAAGAAGATCTGTTTCAGAAAGATTATGTGTTATATATGGCAAAACAGCATTAATAAAATCATTTAATTCGGTTAAAGACATGGACTGAGCCTGAAGGAAAATTTGTTCCAAAACACGGCGCTGTCTGGATGTACGCTCGTAATCATACTTTCCTACATAGCGGATTCTGGAATATGCTACTGCCTCATCTCCATTCATATGAACATTACCGGCAGAGAATGAAGTTCCCAGACTCTTATTCAGATAATCAGCTTCTTCCTGATAAATATCCAAATTAATTCCTCCGATCATATCGATGATCGTTGCCATAGAATTAAAATCTACACTGGCATAATTGTCAATATCAATTTTAAAGTTTTCCTCAATTGTCTGTACAAGAAGCGGTCCGGCTCCATGGGCATATGCTGCATTTAGTTTCTGTGCACCAAATCCCGGAATAACCGCATACAAATCTCTCATAAAAGAAGTCAGATGAATGGTTTTGGTATTTTCATTGACAGATGCCAAAATCATAGAATCCGAATTGCCATACCAACTGGTATCACGACGATCTGAACCAATCAACAGTACATTATATACTGCATCAGAGGATGGAACATCAAACTGTCCCACATCTCCCTCAATCTGAGCTGCCAGACTGGAAGCTGCTTCCGGATCCAATGTTTCCTCCGGAGTCTCTCCATCTTCCGCCGTATCAGGCAGGGAATTGATAATCGGAATGTCCTCATCTTTTACATAGTTTGATTTATCATGATAGCTTTTAAAAATCATATATCCCGCTACCGCCACAGATAAAAACATAAGTAAAATGATGATAAGGATGATCAACCACCAATGGACTTTTTTCTTTTTTTTCTTTCCCTCCATCTTTTGTGATTCCTTTCTGTTTTTTATTTCTTTATGATAATCCCGTTTGATTTTCTTGTCAACCCATATCCCTGAAATTCTAAAACAAAACCTGAAATTTCATTATTCTAAAATACGCAACAATTCCTCACGATTCATGGAAGACAGAACGGCTCCATCGGTGTAAAGAACCTGATCAGCTAAATATTGTTTTGATTCCTGCAGCTTTAAAATATTATCTTCGATTGTATTTTTGGTAATCAACCGATATACCGTCACCATTTTATGTTGTCCGATTCGATGGGTACGGTCTGTTGCCTGATTCTGAGCAGCCATATTCCACCATGGATCATAATGAATGACAATATCCGCAGCCGTGAGGTTCAACCCTGTTCCGCCAGCTTTTAAAGAGATAAGGAATACAGAGGTTTCATCCTGTTGAAAGCGGTTTACCAGTTCCATTCGTTCTTCTTTTGAAGTCGCTCCTGTCAGCAGATAATAGGAAATGCTTTCTTCTTTTAAACAGTTTTGGATTTTTTCCAACATGGATGTAAATTGAGAAAACAAAAGTATTTTGTGACCGGATTGTACCGCTCGCAGTATCAATTCCATACAAGTATTTAATTTGGCTGATCCATCTTCATAACCTTCAAAACATAGCGACGGATCACAACAAATTTGTCTAAGGCGCATCAGTTGTGACAAGATAGAAATTCTTTTTTGGTGAAAGCTTTCCTCTGTTTCCATAACAAGCTGCTTTTTCAATTCCATAACTGCTGCCTGATATAGATAATCCTGCATTCCATCCATTTTGGAATAGATGACTTCTTCCAGTTTTTCCGGAAGATCGTTTAAGACATCTTTTTTCAGACGACGCATAAGAAATGGTCCTATCATCTGATGAAGTCGTTCCAATGCATAGGAATCTCCCTGTTTAACAATAGGAATTTCAAATTCGGTGCGAAATCTGGTATAGCTATATAAAAATCCTGGCATTAAAAAATCAAAAATGCTCCACAATTCACTTAAATGATTTTCAATCGGAGTGCCGGTTAAAGCCAGGCGGAAAGAGGCCTGAATTGCTTTTACTGCTTTTGCGCTTTGTGTTGTATGATTTTTAATATATTGTGCTTCATCAATCACCATAGTAGAAAATTCCATCTCTTCATATAAAATTCCATCTCTTCGCAGCAAATCATATGAAGTAATAAGAACATCAAAATCCGCTGCTTTCGCCCGAATAATCTCTCGTTCCTGTGTATTTCCAACAATGGAAACTACTTTCAGACAGGGGGCAAAGCGAAAAAATTCGTGTTCCCAATTATAGATCAAAGATGTGGGACATACAATCAATGCCGGGTATAAAGAAATATTGTTCTTTTCACATAATTCCTTTTCAGATAGTAAAAAAGCGATGATCTGTAAAGATTTACCCAGCCCCATATCATCGGCCAATATTCCTCCGAATCCATATGCCTTCAATGTTTTAATCCATTGAAATCCCTCTTTCTGATATTCTTTCATAACATCGGATAAGGTGGGAGGAACATCACAAATATCCGGCCATTTTATCTGTTGAACCAGTTTATTGAAGTAAGTACTTCTTGCAATCAAATCTTCTTTACCGTTTTTGAAAACCGAATCAATGTAAAAAGCACGATATCTTGGCAATAAAGCCTGTTTTTTCTTAACTTGCTGCACGGATAGCTGCAGTCCTTTTGTCAAATCATCCAATACTTTCAAACCAGTTTGGTCCAATTCCAAAAATTCTCCATTTTTCAGACGATGCCATTTTTTCTTTTCCCGATAGCTATGTAAAATAGCGAATAGTTCCTCTCCTGAAAGCCCTTTGCTGTCCATTTCCAATTCCAAAAGTCCGCCCTTAAATGAAATACCAAAGGAAACCTGCGGCATGGAAACAATCTTTATCTGTTTTATTTTCTCTGAAATATATACTTCACCAATTTGCTTTAATTGTCCGATTCCATCTTTTAATAAACGGTAAACAGCATCTTCATCTTCGTAAATTACCAAATGATCTTCCGCATCTTTCTGTGTGAAAAACTGTTTTATCGTCTCATAAACCAATTTTTCCTGCCGGAAATTTCGGCGGATATTATCCGGGAATACGGTCGACTTTAAAGGTTGGAAAGAAAAATCTTCATAAGACTGTATAAAACGGCAAATAATATTTTTTCCGTCGGGACTGTCCAGAAAAAATGAAGAATGCAGCGGCTGCGGACACATATCAGCCAGATGAATCCCATATTCCTGAATCGAAACCTTTTTTTCCAGATAGGGAAGAACCTGTCCGCAAAATGTTTTAAAGTCTCTTTCTTGAAAAACAACGGAACCTTTTTTTGTCATCTGAAAAAAATCTCTCAGATTATTACTGTATGACGAATTGCATATATAAATCGTATTTTCATGTATGACATAGATCAATTCCAATCCATACAGAAAGAACCATGTACCTATTATCGATACTTCTATGCCATCTCTCCCTTTTCGTTTGAATTCCACAGGAACAGCAGGATTCTTCCTTTCCACATGGCATAGTTTCATTTCAGAAGCTGTTTCTACTATAATTTCTCTTCCTTCCATCAAAAGGAACCACTCATCTGCCACGAAACCTTTCAAATGTATTCTTCTGATTTTCTCAAACATCCCTTTGGATGCAGATCCCAACTCAAGGAAATAATCATACTGAGTCATTTGTCTTACGATAAAATCGGCAATTTGGCTTGAAAAAGGTTCAAATGCTTCCGGTATATGATAAAAAGAAAGTTGCTTTCCATAACTCCCCTCTTTTTTCCCTAACATACAATTGGCAAATTCCCGAAGATCTTTCAAAAGATACTTCGACTTTTCTTTCCCATGTCTATCTCCAATACGAAACTCCAATTCTGGTTTTTGCATTTGTAGTATCAATTTCGGTTCCAAAAAAATAGTTTCTTTTTGAACGGATGACTCAGCTTCAAATCGTTCCTGGTACTTTTGGAGTAAAATGCGACCATCCATGGAGGTAAATACAGAAGAGACTCCCCCATCTTGATAATATAGTTGGTAATGAAAAAGGGAAGCCGCCAAATGGCGGCATAATCCCTGTTCTTTATGAAATTGCGGGCAGGTACATGAAAAACTTTTCAGCTGTCCCTGTTTGATGATAACTTGAATCCAGTAACGGTTTCCCGTTTCCTCAACCTGTGCTTTTACGGTTACTTCTCCCCGCCAAAAGCTGTCACATTTCATTTCTGTAACTGCATTTTGGTCTGAAAGCATGCGCCCTTTTTGAAATTCCAAAAAATTAGCGGTTGCTTTTTGGATTTCCACACTAGTCAGTGCCATAAACGCCCCTTTTCTGCAATTACATCCGTTCCGGTGCTTCAAATCCTAAAAGATCAATACATGTTTCCAATACACGGCGAACCAGACTAATTAAGGCAATATAACCGGATTGTTTCTTCTTGTCGGATTCAGCCAGAATATTTGTCTCATGATAAAATCCACTGAAAGCATCGGCAACATTGTAAATATAGCCGCATATCTTGTGAGGAGCCAATTCCTCAGCCGCTTGTTCAATGGTATCGTGAAAACGAGATAGAATCAACATTAAATCTTTTTCACATTTTCCTTCAGGAGCCATAATGGATGCATCGGCAACAGAATTTCCTGCTTCTTCATATTTTTTCAGAATGGACTTAATACGTACAATCATATATAAAATGTACGGACCCGTATTTCCTTCAAATGAACAGAAGCGATCCACATCAAAAACGTAATCCTTGGATGCCTGATTGGATAAGTCTCCGTATTTAATTGCGGCAAGTCCAACTGTTTTGGCAATTTCTCTTGTTTCTTCTTCCGATCCGGTACGATTTTCTTCCATCTTTTCATACACGGCCTGATTGATTTCTCCAATCAGTCTTTCCAGACGCATAACGCCGCCTTCCCTTGTTTTAAAAGGCTTACCGTCTTTTCCGTTCATTGTTCCAAAGCCAAGGAACTGGAGTTTTGTTTCAGTTGGTACCAGATCGGCTTTTCTGGCAACACGAAATACCTGAGTAAAATGCATTTCCTGTCTCTTATCCACTACATAGATAATACGGTCAGGATGGAATAATTTTTCTCTTTCCACGATCGTAGCCAAATCGGTTGTCTGGTACAGGCTTGCACCATCTGATTTCATAATTAAGCATGGAGGAATTTCTTTTTTATCCGTTTCTTCTTTTACATCAACTACCAATGCACCTTCGCTGACATAAGCCAAGCCTTTGTCTTTTAACATTTGAACCATATCCGGTATATATGGTTGCGCATCGCTTTCTTTCTTCCACAAATCAAATTCTACATTCAGATTTTCATAATTCTTTTTCAGATCCGCAATGGATATATTCAGGATATGATTCCAGATGGCAGTATATCCTCTGTTACCCTGCTGCAGTTTTACGGTTGCATCATGCGCTTTTTTTGCGAAATCCGGATCTACTTTTGATTTCCCGCTGGCACATGGGTAAATTTCTTCCAATTCTCCGATTGTAAAAGGAGCTTCCTCGGGATATTCATCGGTATAGGACTCATCAAAATAACATAACTCTGGCTGACGTTCTTTTACTTCTTCAATAATGAGCCCCATCTGCAGTCCCCAGTCTCCCAAATGGGCATCTCCGATTACCGTATGACCTAAAAAACGGAACATACGTTTTAAGCTCTCCCCAATAATTGCTGAACGCAAATGACCTACATGAAGAGGTTTTGCCACATTGGGGCCGCCATAATCAATTACGATTGTTTCAGCCTCTTGGGGCATTGTACATCCCAGTTTTTCATCAGATTCCATTCTTGTGATATAATCGGAAAGGAATTCGCCTGACACACGAATATTAATAAATCCCGGCTTTACCGCTGTAATTTCTTCAAACATGGAATTATCTTCCAATTTTTTTAACACATCTTCAGCAATCATAATGGGAGCCTTTTTATAAGCTTTTGCTGCTGCCATAGCTCCGTTGCACTGATATTCACATAAATCCGGACGATTTGAAATTGTGACACGCCCATATGACGCATCGTATCCACATGCTTCAAATGCACCGGCTAATTGTTCTGCTATAAGTTCAATAACTGTTTTCATTGATAATCCTTTCTATTGCACTATATTTTACTTAATACGATATGCAATTTCTTATGTACCAACAAGGGATGTCCCAATGGTGTTTCCATTTACGACATCCCCTGAAGCAGATCTCTGCTTTTAATACCTGATAACACTATCGTCATCATTATTTTTATTTGCGCACAGACGACGAGTTATATGCGTATGAAAGCATTCGCATATGGCGACTGTTCACGAACGCAAGAAACTCGCAAAACGAATTTCTCATCGTATTACTGAACATCTTTCATACTAAAACTGAAACGTCCCATCTTATCTTTACCCAGGCAGACAACTTTAACCACATCTCCTAAGCTTAATACATCTTCTACTTTTTCAACACGTTCTTTGGAAATTTTCGAAATGTGTACCATGCCTTCTTTTCCAGGTGCAAACTCTAAAAATGCGCCAAATTCTTTGATGCTTATAACTGTACCTGTTAACATTTGTCCGGCTTCAAAATCTGTTACAATCACGCGAATAAGCTCGCATGCCTTTTCAATCATTTCCTTGTCAGTGCCGCATACAGAAACCGCGCCATCATCACTGATATCGATCTTAACGCCGGTTTCTTCAATGATCTTATTAATTACTTTTCCCTGTTTTCCGACTACATCGCCAATTTTTGCAGGATCAATCTGAATCTGCTCAATTTTAGGAGCATATTTTCCTACTTCTTTTCTTGGCTCGGAAATTACCGGCTGCATGACTTCATCCAGAATATAGAGGCGTGCCTCTCTTGTGCGAGCTATGGCTTCTTCTATGATTGGTCTTGTCAAACCATGGATTTTAATATCCATCTGAATGGCTGTGATACCTTTGTGTGTACCAGCCACCTTGAAGTCCATATCGCCAAAGAAGTCTTCCAAGCCCTGAATATCTGTTAATACAATGTAATCATCATCCGTATCACCGGTCACCAGACCACAGGAAATTCCGGCTACTGCTGTTTTAATAGGTACACCGGCAGCCATCAAAGACATGGTAGAAGCACAGATTGATGCCTGGGAAGTAGAACCGTTGGATTCAAAAGTTTCGGATACTGTTCGAATAGCATATGGGAATTCTTCTTCACTTGGCAATACTGGTACAAGCGCACGTTCTGCCAACGCACCATGACCGATTTCTCTTCTTCCCGGTCCTCTTGATGGTTTTGTTTCTCCTACAGAATAGGAAGGGAAATTATAATGATGCATATATCTCTTGGCTGTTTCATTTTCATCCAAACCATCCAATTTTTGTGCTTCAGACAATGGTGCCAAAGTAGTAACCGTACAAATCTGCGTCTGACCTCTTGTAAACATCGCAGAACCATGAACTCTTGGAATCAAATCAACTTCAGCAGCAAGAGGACGAATCTGTGTAATTGCACGACCGTCCGGACGTTTATGATCTTTCAGAATCATTTTTCTTACGGTCTTCTTTTGGAATTTATACAGAGCTTCACCCAAAAGATCTACCCATTCCGGATGTGTCTCCTCATAACGAGCAGCCAATTCTTCTTTTAACACACGGATATTTTCTTCTCTTGTCTGCTTATCATCGGTAAAAACAGCCTCTTCCATTCGCTCCGGTGTTACATAGGAAACCATATCTTCAAACAGATCTTCCGGTACATCACAGCTCTTATAAGCATGTTTTGGTTTTCCGCATTCTGCTACAATCTTGTCAATAAACTGAATTATTTGTTGATTCACTTCATGAGCAGCAAAAATAGCTTCAATCATTTTGTCTTCCGGTACTTCGTTGGCACCAGCTTCAATCATAATTACTTTGTCTCTTGTAGATGCCACAGTCAATGCCATATCCGAAACTTTTCTCTGTTCTGCTGTAGGATTAAAAACAAATTCGCCGTTAATCAGACCTACCTGTGTGGAAGCTGTAGGACCATCGAACGGAATATCAGAAATAGCAACAGCAATCGCGGAACCAAGCATAGCTGTAATTTCCGGTGCACATGCCGGATCAACGGACATTACCATATTGTTTAATGTCACATCATTTCTATAATCCTTTGGAAAAAGAGGTCTCATCGGACGGTCAATAACACGGGATGTTAAAATAGCATTTTCCGACGCTTTACCTTCTCTCTTATTAAATCCACCGGGAATTTTACCAACTGCATACATTTTTTCTTCATATTCTACACTGAGAGGGAAAAAATCAATTCCTTCTCTTGGTTCTTCGGATGCAGTTGCTGTAGATAACACAACTGTATCACCATAATGCATAAATGCAGCTCCGTTTGCTTGAGCCGCTACACGGCCGACATCAACTCTCAGTGTTCTGCCTGCCAGTTCCATGGAATAACTCTTATACATAGTTTCTTTTCTCCTTTAAAAATAAAAACATTTTTGACTAGGATGCAGTGAAACATATCCGGCAGAAACTCCGAAACTACTGAAATAAACACAAGTATTCTTATATCCATTTCAGCGGTCTCGGTAAACGTTTCCACGAATATCTGCAAAAGTAGGGTGGATTGCTCCACCCTACCACTTTTCCCATTTCTTACTTTCTGATGCCTAATTTTTCGATTAAAGCACGGTATCCTTCGATATCCTTTCTCTTTAAATAATCAAGCATACCTCTTCTCTGACCTACCATCATCAGAAGACCTCTTCTGGAATGATGATCCTTTGGGTTCTCCTTTAAATGCTCTGTCAGCTCTGTGATTCTTTCTGTCAGGATAGCGATCTGTACTTCCGGAGATCCTGTATCCTGAGGATTTCTACCATATGCTGCGATAATTTCTGCTTTCTTTTCCTTTGAAATCATTTTGATTTCCTCCTTAAAATAATATATTCTCACCAAATGCTAAGCAGAGGTTTGGAGTTGTCCACTTGCCGAGCATTGGCGCTTAACCACAAATGGAATCATATCATAGATCCAGGTATTTGTAAAGTAAAAAGAAAGATTATTTTTAGCAGTTTTCTGAAACAGACTGCCTGTTGAAATCCTCTTTTAATTCGAAGGACGGATGTGTTTTGCCCAACCAATTGTTTCTCCCATTTTTATTTTGGTTTCATAACCGTCTAAAGTATTTTCTAATAGCTGGGGATCCAGTTTCACCCGATCTTTCTGAATGAAAAGTATAATGGTTGAACCACCAAATTCAAATCGTCCCTTTTCTTCCCCTTTTTTTATATCACATTCACCGCGATAATTATGAATTTTTCCTACCATAAGAGCACCTACTTCTACCTGCACTACCGGGCCAAAATGTTCCGTGTATAATGTCGTATAAACACGGCTGTTTTCTTTAAATACAGGAACAAAATCATTGGCGATTGGGTTCACGGTATGAAATCTGCCGGGGATTGCGTGATCCTTACTCTTATGTCCATCATCAACATAACAATATCTGTGGTAATCATCAACGGTCAGTCGAAACACCAGACATATACCACCTTTATATTTGGCAGCCAATTTGGGATTTCTTAAAAGCGTTCTTACCGAATACCAGGTATGTTTTACCTTAAAATTTGTATGCTGACTGATCGGATAGGCACTCACTTTTCCATCACAAGGACTGATAAAAGCATTGGGATCTTTACAAAAAGGTCTTTTTTCCGGTTTAATCTGGCGGGTAAAAAAATCATTGTAGCTTCGATAAGTGGTTTTTTTATAGTCTTCCAACACAATATGGTTCATTTTCACAAAGGGATGTATGGCCAGCCTGGAAAGAGAGGTACTCAGCAATTTTCCACCGATTATCGAAACCGTACGGCACGTCAATGGTTTTAGCAAGATTCTTCCCCACTGTGTTGTATACAGCTTTTCCAGAAACTGATCCTGTCTGTTAATTTCTTCATATCGCTTCCCGTTTCTTTCTGCATATTTCATTACGATCCCCTCTTTCTATGCTTCCATAATACAATTTTATCTTAACATCATTTTTAAAATCAAAAGCGCACCTAAAATTACAAACACAATAATTGCTTTATTTCCCGGCTTAATCACTTTAATATTTGAGATAAATAAAATTCCAACTAAAATAATCGCTGCCAGATATGTAAGACGAAATTCATCATAATCCAAAAGCCCGCCCCGCAGAAGGAATATTAAAGGGAATATGGCAGCTGCTGAAGTCACGGGTAATCCCTGATAATATTTTCTGACTTCATTTGTCTGTTTTTGTCTTGTCTCTTCGGTTACATTAAAGTATGCCAGACGGATCACTGCGGCCAGAACATAAAACACCAAACATAACCGCTCAATATTTCCCTTTACGCCAAGAGAATAACCGATCACTGCCGGAAACACTCCAAAACATACCAGATCACATAAGGAATCAATTTGAATTCCAAAACGTTTTTCTTCATCTGTTCTGTCTTTTTTACTTCTGGCTATTTTCCCGTCAAACATATCACATGCACCGCTTAGTACTAGAAATAAGACAGCCAATTTATAATTCTGGCTCAGTGCCTGCATCATACCAAAAACAGAACAAGCCAAGCCCACATATGTTAATATAACTGTATAATTATAATACCCTAACATCACTTTTCCTCCTAAGTCAGTGTTTCATCATACATTCCCTTTTTCTATCCAGCTTCAAAACATGAAGATGGGCAAAAATTGTAATCACAGCACTGATGATTAGCAATCCATAGTAACTGATTCCCCGGCTGAGAAGCATACCGGAAAGTACAAAAGAAGAACCAAAAATTGGTTTGAATATAATGGTAAACAAGCTCTCACTGGCACCGATTCCCCCAGGAAGCGGCAGCATATCCACCCCGATGGATATCGCTCCCTGCAAAAGTATCATATGATAAGGGGAGTAACCATATAGCCCAAAAGCACGATACACCAGATAGGTTACAAAAAATAAACATACCCTTTGAAAAACAGAAATTAAAAATACATGAAAAATCACTATTTTATGGGTACGAAAATATTTTGCAGCACCGTGATATTGTTCCATGGAATCCAACAGATGTTTTTCCCTGTTTTCTTTCGGCTTTAAAAGATGCAGCTTTTGTAGTATACGCATTCCGAAAACAGCAATTTTTTTTGCCAAAGTCGGATCAAAAATAATAACCAGCATTGCCAGAACGCATGTCACATTTAAAGCCAATCCAAGATAGAAAAAAAACATAGTTTTTCCCAAATATTCAACAATTAAATCATGGTGAAACAATAAAATCACACCACCAATAAATACCAAGACAAACTTATATCCTACCGTTACAATCATTAAAATCAGTGTGGACACCGATAAATCCCATCCATCTTTTTTCATATAATAAAGCTGTGCCGGCTGTCCACCCGTAGCAGACGGTGTAATACAGCTAAAAAAGAAACCGATAAATGAGTATTTAATACAAGAGAAAAAATTACTTTTTCTCTTTAATGAACGCATCATATAATGTATAATTACCGACTCACAGCAAACAAACACAATTACAAGTATCAATCCCAATACAATATATACCGGATTTGTCTGTTGAATCGATTCTACAATGCTGCCCAAATCTTTATCTCGAAGTAACAGATAAAATGTTAAAATAACTAACAGCAGCAACACTCCTATATGAATTAAATTTTTCTTTTTACTCTGCAACATTATCCCCCCGCTTTCCATGGTCAGTTGCCAGCCACAGATTTATTTTTTCGTAAAATTTCTGAACATAGCGGTAGGCTTCTATTCTGTGACTAATCCGATATGTCACTTCTGCCAAAAGTACGCCGCCGATAACATCTACCAGATAATGCTGTTTTGTAACCTGCGTGGAAACAAAAACTAAAATTGCAAAAACACAACTAAACCCTTTATACCATACAGGAATATCCGTTCTGTTTTTTATTCCGATGAAGCAAAACCAGCTGACCAGACAATGAATGGATGGAAATAAATTTGTCGGCTGATCAATGGAATAAAGCCAACGAAGTATCTCGTCAGAAAGGGATGTACCTGTTATCTCCGGGCGCACGTTGGTAGTAGGTAAAAATACAAAAAAGAATAAACATACCACTCTGGACGCCAAATCAGCCGTCAAAAATTGAAATAACTGTTTCTTTTCTCCTCGTGCGATTAAAATATAATTGACAGCCCAAAAAGGGAAAGAAAGGAAATAAATATAAACAAACCATGAAATAACCGGAACCATACGATCCAAATCAGTTGTGAAATCGTAATGGGGAAAATCAGCACAAAGCGCCATTGTTGTACTATAGACCATGGTATTAAAGGCAAAAGAGCCAATCAACGGAATGATTGCATAAAGCGGAATAATTGGTTCAATATATTTCTTCAGAAAATCTTTCATACTTATGCCTCTTTAAAAATGTATTTTAACAGTCTATCACATTATACAATCCCTTTCGTTTTATGTAAATACAGATACACCTATTTCATAAATTTGTAACTATTTTGTCATGAAACCAATCTTGAATTTTTCACGAAAATCTGATGTTTATGCTTTCACAACGATGAGAAACACGCTTTGCGAGTTTCTCACGTTCGCGGGCAGTCGCCGTATGCGTATACAAGCATCCGCCCACGGCTCGTTGTCTGCGCGTAAATAAAAAGAGCAGTTTTACCTAACAGTAAAACTACTCTTTTCCCCTTACTTTTTATATCTATTCTTCTTTAAAAAGCGACTGTATTACTTCTTTTACGGTTTCCATATGATCACACTTATATGCATTGGAACCACAGAACAACAGAGCCTCATCTACATTTCCCTTAACCGCATTTACCAGAGCATCTGTAATACAATATGGAATTTTGGAACGATCACATTTTTCTATACACAAGTGGCACCGCCCCAATTCAGGTGGATTTCCGTTCATACAGCGTTCCATAAATTTATTTTTTATGGCCCGTCCCGGCATACCGACGGGACTTTTAACAATTACAATATCTTCTTTTTTCGCATTCAGATAAGCCTGTTTATAGGCATCTGCAGCATCACATTCTTTGGTTGTTACAAAGCGGGTAGCCATTTGCACCCCATCGGCATGCAGATCTTCCAAACAATGACGCACATCTTCTCTGTCAAAGATTCCTCCTGCTACTATGACAGGAATTTCCCTTTCATATTTTGCTGCAAACTGTTGGACTATTTTCTGAATATTTTTGATTTCTTCATCATAACTGTCTTTGGTATATTGTCCAATCTCATCTACAGAAAAGCCCAGATGTCCGCCGGCGAGAGGTCCTTCAATCACCACCAAATCTGGCATACGCTCATACTTTCTGTCCCACATTTTACAGATAATCATCGCTGCCTTTGCTGATGAAACAATTGGTGCGATACAGATAGGAAATTCCTTTACATATTCGGGGAGAGATATGGGAAGTCCGGCTCCCGATATAATCAAATCTGCTCCTGCCTCACATGCTGCTTTTACATAACGCTCATAAAACCGTGTCGCCACCATGATATTGACACCAATAACCCCTTGTGGTCCCGCAATTTCACGAGCTTTTTTTATTTCTGTCCCAATGGCACGCAAATTTGCCTCCACTGGATTTTGATCATAATCCTCTTCCCTGTAACCGATTTGAGCAGTGGAAATAATTCCTACTCCTCCCTCTTTTGCCACATGACCCGCCAAAGAAGAAAGGCTGACTCCCACGCCCATTCCACCCTGAATCAATGGAAAACGTACGGTATGTGTTCCAATTCTTAATGGTTTCATGTTCACTTAAAGACACTCCAATCTCTTTATTTTATTTTGCGTCAAAAAGCACGGAATCTGTTATATCGATTTTCTGTCAGTTCTTCTTCTGTCATAGATCCATATCGATTTAAAAATCTTCTGATTTTTTCATCTAAATCCTGGCAAAGACCGGAAAGAGTTTCCATGGATGCCGGTACTTCTTCATGGATAATCTCTTCAATTACACCAAGATCTTTTAAATCTGCTGCTGTAATTTTCATTACCTGTGCAGCATCTGCCGCCCGATTGGAATCTTTCCATAAAATAGAAGCAAATCCTTCCGGAGATAAAATAGAATAAATGGAATTTTCCAGCATCCATACTTCATTCGAAACAGCCATAGCCAGAGCACCTCCGCTGCCTCCTTCTCCTATAACAACCGAAAGAATCGGAACTTTAAGAGAAGATAATTCAAAAAGATTTCTGGCTATTGCTTCCCCTTGTCCCCGTTCTTCCGCATCCAAGCCGCAGAATGCGCCAGGGGTGTCTACAAAACAAATTACAGGACGATGAAATTTTTCTGCTTCTTTCATAAGGCGTAAAGCTTTCCTATATCCATCGGGGGACGGCATACCAAAATTACACTTAATATTTTCCTTTGTATTTTTTCCTTTTTGCTGGGCAATAACGGTTACCGGAATATCATGGAATCGTGCGATACCTCCTACAATAGCACCATCATCTTTAAAACAACGATCTCCATGGAGTTCAATAAAATCAGAAAACAGTCCCTGAATATAATCCATACCTGTCGGACGATCCGCCATGCGTGACACCAAAACACGATCCCATGCGGACAATTCTGTTTTCTCTATTTGGACATTCGTATCAGAAAGTTCACGAGAAATGCGATCTTCTACCTCATCCAATAAAGTTTTTTTCGTTTGATGAAGCATTAAAATCTGCGTCAGAACTTCTTTCATCTCTTCTCTTTTTACGATTGCATCCACAAATCCATGTTCTACCAAAAACTCAGATCTCTGAAATCCAGCAGGAAGTTTCTGCCGTATGGTTTGTTCGATAACACGGGGACCTGCAAATCCAATTAAGGCATTTGGTTCAGCCAAAATAATATCTCCCAGCATAGCAAAGCTGGCAGTTACGCCTCCGGTAGTGGGGTCTGTTAATACAATGACTGAGAGAAGACCGGCATCGCTGTGCCGCTTCAACGCCGCTGATGTTTTTGCCATCTGCATCAGAGAAATCATTCCCTCCTGCATTCTGGCTCCTCCGGAACAGGTAAATAGAATAATGGGAAGCTTTTTCTCTGTTGCGCGCTCCACTGCTCTTGTAATTTTTTCTCCCACATTATGTCCCATGCTTCCCATGAAAAAACGGGCATCCATGACACCGAGAACGGTTGAAAAACCATTTATTTTCACTGTACCGGTAACGACGGCTTCATTCAATGATGTTCGCGCCTGCACGTCATTCCATTTTTTTTCATATCCCGGAAAAGATAACGGATTGGAACATCCCATTTCTTTATCCCATTCTTCAAAACTTCCGATATCTGCCAGACTCTCGATTCTGCGATATGCGTGCATACGAAAATATCCATTACACTTTGGGCAAATATAATAATTTCGAATGACATCTTCTGTATAAATCGCTTTTCCACATTTATTGCACTTGCGCCATAATCCGGCAGGAACCTCCGGCTCTTTTCCGTCTGCTTCTGGTGTCGCAGGAATATGAACCCTTTTTCTGAATAAATCCTTAATCATCGAAATTCTCCTCTATAAATCCCGTGTCAATATGTCCTGATTGGAATTTTTCATGTTCCAAAATACTAAATTGAAAGTCTACATTTGTGGTGACTCCCTCTACAATTACTTCTCCTAATGCACTCATCATTTTTCGTATTGCACTGGGACGGTCCACATCATGTACCATCAATTTTCCAATCATGGAATCGTAAAAAGGCGGGATCTGATAACCACTATAAATAGCCGAATCCACTCTTATCCCATTTCCTCCAGGGAAATGAAGGCTTGTCACCGTACCGGGACAAGGCATAAAATGACGGGACGGATCCTCTGCATTGATCCTGCATTCAATTGCATGCCCACGGATCACCACATCTTCCTGACAAAACGATAATTTTTCTCCGGAAGCAATTCGAATCTGTTCTTTAATCAGATCCAGTCCGGTGACCATTTCAGTCACTCCATGTTCCACCTGAATTCTGGTATTCATTTCAATAAAATAATAGTGATTGTGTTTATCCAGCAAAAATTCGATTGTACCTGCATTCACATATCCGGCAGCCTTCGCAGCTTTTACCGCTGCTTCTCCCATTTCTTTTCTCAGTTTTGGTGAAAGAATGGCACAGGGAGATTCTTCAATTAATTTTTGATGCCGTCTCTGAATGGAACAGTCACGTTCTCCCAGATGTACCACATTGCCATATTCATCGGCTAAAATTTGAAATTCAATATGGCGTGGATTTTCCACATACCGTTCCAGATACATGGTGTCATCAGAAAATCCACTGATTGATTCCCTCTGCGCATTCAGAAAGTGGGTTTCAAATTCCTCAGCATTTCTGGCAATTCGCATTCCTTTCCCGCCGCCTCCACTGGCTGCTTTAATCATAATCGGATATCCGATTGTCTCTGCCATTTTCTTACCGGTTTCCACATCATAAACAGGCTCTCTGGTTCCGGGAACCACCGGTACACCGGCAGCAATCATGGTATTTCGTGCCATTGATTTATTACCCATCCGTTCAATCACTTCAGCAGATGGACCAATAAACTTAATATTGCATTTTTCACAAAGTGTTACAAATTTACTGTTTTCCGATAGAAAACCAAACCCCGGATGAATTGCGTCTGCCTTCGTTGCAACGGTGGCACTTAAAATACTTTCCATATTCAGATAACTTTCCGACGATGCCGCAGGACCAATGCAGATCGCCTCATCCGCCAGCATAGCATGGAGAGAATCCTTGTCTGCTTCCGAATAGACGGCCACAGTAGCAATTCCCATTTCCCGACAGGCCCGGATAATCCGTACGGCAATCTCGCCTCTATTTGCAATTAATATCTTATGAAACATACTGCCTTCCTTCTGCCGCTCCTGCGGCCAATTCTATCATTCTGTTATCCCACCATAAACGTTAATTCCGCACTGACTGCCACTTTTCCGTCTACGGTAGCCACTGCTTTTCCGATACCTACAGGTCCTTTTTGACGGATGATTTCACACCCCAGACGAAGTTTATCTCCCGGTACCACTTTTTTTCTGAATTTAGCCTTATCAATTCCGCCAAAATAAGCTACTTTTCCTTTGTTTTCTTCAACACTCAAAATTGCCACAGCTCCCACCTGCGCCAATGCTTCAATAATTAAAACACCTGGCATTACCGGTTCCTGTGGGAAATGACCACGGAAAAATTCTTCACGAAATGTCACACATTTGTATCCAACTGCGCGTACACCCGGATCATAGTCTTCTATATAATCGATCAGCAAAAATGGATGTCTATGAGGAATAATCGCTTCAATTTCCTTAATACCCAACATAATAATCTGACTCCTTTTCTCTTTTAAATGTATTTCATTTATATGAGTGATTTTTATAATCCCTGTTTTGCAATACGGAACAAAGGCTGACCATATTCCACTACTTGTTTGTTTTCTACCAAAACAGCAGCCACAACTCCATCATATTCACTCTCAATTTCATTCATCAGTTTCATCGCTTCCACAATACCAACGACCTGACCTTTTTTGACCACATCTCCCACTTTCACAAATGGTTCCCCATCTTCTGATGGTGCACAATAAAATGTTCCAACCAAAGGAGCTGTGATCACTTCATCCGGTTCTCCAAACAAAGAGGTATCATCTGCTTTTGGGGTATCTGTTGTTGATGAATCAGCGGCTACAATTTTTGTCATCACCGGTTCGGATACTGCTGTCATACTATTTCCGGCAGTATTGGAAACCATCATAACTTCTTTTTCTTTCTTCAGAGTTACCTTCATATTTCCTTCTTCCAGCTTAAACTCCGTCAATTCTGAGCCAGAAACCAATTTAATTAATTTCTCAATTTCTTTGATATCCATGATTCAATCCTTTCTGTTGATACAATGGGGACAATTTCCGTTTCAATCTTCATATTTTTTTACAAGAAGACTGGCATTATGTCCTCCAAATCCTAAAGAATTGCTGATTGCATAGCGAACATCCATATGCACAGGACCGTTTGTAACATAATCCAGATCACACTCTTCATCCGGTACCTGATATCCTACAGTGGAATGAATATATCCTTCTTCAATTGACTTTACACATGTGATAAATTCTACTCCGCCGGCGGCTCCAAGTAAATGACCAATCATTGATTTTGTGGAATTCACCTTTACATCATAAGCATGCTCACCAAGAGCCAGTTTGATTGCCTTGGTTTCAAACAAATCATTATGATGTGTGCTGGTTCCATGGGCATTCACATAATCAATATCTTCCGGCTGAATACCAGCCTCTTTTATTGCTTCTGTCATAGCTCGTGCGGCACCGCTTCCATCTTCAATCGGTGAAGTGATATGATATGCATCACAGGTAGCACCATATCCAACCACTTCAGCATAAATCTTTGCGCCTCTGGCTTTTGCATGTTCCAATGATTCCAGAACCACCACACCGGCTCCTTCTCCCATGACAAAACCGCTTCTTTCTTTATCAAAAGGAATCGATGCCCTGGAAACATCTTCATTTTCTGTCAGGGCTGTCAGAGCGGAAAATCCGGCTACACCAATAGGTGTAATAGAACTTTCTGTTCCTCCGGCCACCATAACGTCCACTTCTCCATGCTGAATGGAACGATATGCTTCTCCAATGGAATGGGTTCCTGTCGCACACGCTGTTACAACATTGATGTTCTTTCCTCTCAGTCCAAACTGAATCCCCACATTTCCTGCTGCCATATTACAAATCATCAAAGGAACCAATAATGGATTGACACGGTTCGGGCCTTTTGTTAACAGTTTTTCATGTTCCCGTTCCGTTGCCTGCAGACTGCCGATACCAGATCCTATGCTTACACCTACACGGAAAGGATCTTCGTTTTCCATATTGATTCCCGCATCACAAAGAGCTTCTTTTGCTGCTGCTACAGCATACTGGGAAAACAATTCCATTCTTCTGGCTGCTTTCACATCCATATATTCCTTTGCGACAAAACCTTTTACTTCCGCAGCAATATGCACTTTATAACCTTCTGTATCAAATTTGGTAATCGGTCCGATACCGACTTTTTCTTCTTTAATGCTATTCCAAAACTCTTCTACACTATTTCCGATAGGAGTAATTGCTCCCATTCCCGTTACTACCACTCGTTTCATCTGTGGACT
The DNA here is from genome assembly GCA_026169045.1 of Lachnospiraceae bacterium. Taxonomy (GTDB): domain Bacteria; phylum Bacillota; class Clostridia; order Lachnospirales; family Lachnospiraceae; genus Fimimorpha. The sequence goes on from JAPFDH010000077.1 coordinate 66,256, forward strand.
CTCCTCTCTGTTCCATTACATAGCCATACCGCCATCGACACAAATGACCTGGCCTGTGATATAATCTGCCTTTTCTGATGCCAAAAATGCTGCCATTTGCGCAATGTCTTCTGGTTTACCAAAATGTCCTAATGGTATCTGTGCTGTCGCAGCAGTTTTTACAGAATCCGAAAGAACATCCGTCATTTCCGTCTGGATAAATCCCGGAGCAATGGCATTTACCGTAATATGCCGACTGGCAAGTTCTCTGGCTGCTGACTTTGTAAGACCAATAATACCTGCTTTCGATGCCGAATAATTTGTCTGTCCTGCATTTCCCATTACACCGGATACAGAAGAAATGTTAATAATTTTTCCGTATTTCTGCTTCAACATCTGTCTGGAAGCAAATTTCATACACTGAAATGCGCCTTTCAGGTTTGTAGAAATTACCGCATCAAATTCTTCTTCTTTCATTTTCATCATTAAGTTATCTTTTGTTATTCCGGCGTTATTTACCAAAATATCAATACGGCCATATTTTTTTATCACATCGGATATAAACGTTTCACAAGCAGAGAAATCAGCTACATTACATTGCATGGCTTCTGCTCTTCCGCCGTTTTCAGAAATTTCTGCCACGACACTTTTGGCTTTTTCGGCAGAACCATTATAATTGATAATGACAATGGCCCCTTCCTTAGCAAATTGTTTGGCAATCGCTCTTCCGATTCCACGGCTGGCACCTGTCACAATAGCAACTTTATCTTTTAACATATAAATTTCCTCTCTAATTCTGCAATTTTTCCATAAGTGTTTCCAAATCAGCAGGCGTTTCAACATGATATGCGGTTACATTTCGATCAATTTTCTTTAAGAATCCGTTCAATGTTTTTCCCGGTCCGATTTCAATAAAAGTATCAATTCCATCGGCAATCATTGTTTCCATATCCTGCTGCCAGCGGACAGAACTATAAATTTGTTTCATCAATAATTCTTTGATTTCCTCTTTATTTCTCACATATTCACCTGTCACATTGGTTGCATATGGAATTTGGGGTGTGCTAAGTTCAATATCAGACAAAACTTCTCCCAATTTTTCTCCTGCATGAAACAGCATTTGAGAATGAAACGGTCCGGATACATTAAGCAGAACACACCGTTTTGCTCCCGCTTCTTTTAATTGTTGACAAGCTATGTCGACTGCTTCCTTTTCTCCGGATATTACAATTTGTCCGGGACAATTGTAATTGGCAATCTGCACGCCATTGATTTCCTTCAGAACCATTTCAATGGTAGCTGCATCAAGAGCCAGAATAGCTGCCATTGTACCAAGCCCTGCCGGAACTTCCTGTTCCATAAGAATTCCTCTGTGCCGAACGGTTGTAATTGCATCTTCCATGCGCATTGCTCCTGCCGCAACTAATGCACAATACTCACCCAAACTAAGGCCGGCAGCGGCATCCGGTGTAATTCCTTTTTCCAAAAGAACAGCCATGATAGCCAGACTTGTTGTAACCAGAGCACATTGTGTATATTCTGTTTTATCCAGCCATTCATTTTCTTCGAAACATAATTTTTTCATATCTAAATTAAGAAGTTCACTGGCACGGTCGAAAATCTCTTTTGAAATCGGATATGTCTCATAAAACTCTTTACCCATTCCCGCTTTCTGTGAACCCTGACCAGGAAAAATAAACCCTATCTTGCTCATTGATTATCTCCATTTCTGTTCTGAACTATATTTTCAGTAGATAAGGGGACACACGGTTCAAACGCATGTCCCCTTTTCACGGACTGATTTTTATAAGATATTATTCTTCTGCTCCGTTTTCCTTCAAATATGCAACCACCTGTCCAACGGTCTGCAACTTTCCGGCATCTTCTGTCGGAATAGAAATATTAAATGTGTCTTCCATCTGCATTACCATTTCCATAATATCCAGAGAATCTGCTCCCAAATCATCAATGAATGAAGTTTCTTCTGTAATAGTTTCAGCATCCACATTTAACTGTTCTGCTACGATTTCTTTTAATTGTTCTAACATATCTCTCCTCTTTCCGTGCTCTCAGCACCCATTATTATTCAACAGATTAATCTGCTTTTCACTGTTTTATTTCTTTGTTTTATAAACATCGAAATATTTTTATTTCTGCTGCTTACCAGGTTAAAAGTGTAGCTCCCCAGGTAAGACCGGCACCAAAACCTGCCAATACCATTTTCTCTCCCCGCCGCAATATATTTTTGCGATTCATTTCATCCAAAAGGATGGGAATACTGGCAGCAGATGTATTTCCGTATTCAGAAAGATTGACCGGAAAGCGTTCCATGGAAACATGCAGTCGTTTTGCCACAGAAGATAAGATTCTTTCGTTGGCCTGATGGAGCAGATAATGATCAATCTGGTCTGCATCGATATTTGCCTGTTCCAATAGTTCTTTGATTGCTTCCGGGACTTTTCTTACAGCAAATTTGAAAACTTCCTGGCCATCCATAATCATATGAGAATTTTTGACTGGACGTTTTCCCCATCGATTCTCCATAATCCGGCCATCGCAGGAAATAATTTCTCCATTACTGCCGTCCGATCCCATGACTATCGATTCAATTCCTGTCTCGTCTTTTGTGACCACTGCAGCGCCGGCACCATCACCAAATAAAATACATGTGCTGCGATCCTCCCAGTTTACTGTTTTTGACATGGTTTCACTTCCAACGATTAAAGCTGTTTCCACTATTCCGCTTTTTATAAAAGCATGAGCAGTATTCAAACCATATATAAACCCAGAGCAGGCTGCATTCAGATCATAACAGGTACAATGATTATTCCCTATGGATTTTTGTACCATTGCTGCTGTATTAGGAAAAATTTCATCTGCAGTGGATGTCGCTACAATAATCAGATCAATCGATTGCGGTGAAATATTGGCATTTTCAATTGCCCGTTGTGCTGCTTTTACAGCCATGGCAGTTGTGCCTTCTCCCGTATCAATATGACGTCTGTGAATACCGGTACGTTCCCGGATCCATTCATCCGATGTATCCAAAAACTGTGTCAGATCTTCATTGGTCACTATATGTTCCGGTGCATAACACCCCGTTCCTATAATTCGTGTTGTCATTTTTTTATCCTGCCATTTTTATACTTTTCCGAATTATCACGAACTCTTCAAGATTGATTTTACTGTATTCTTGAGAGTTTTTCTTCCGCTGATTCTGCTTCATTCCAAATCAGTTTGGAAGCCGTTTAATTACTTTGACTTTCAAAGTATATAACAAGATACTTTGAAAGTCAATGTATTTTTAAAATTTATTTAAAATATAATAACAGTTCAGCCATAGGGCTGTTACTATTAATCTCCCAGTACATTTCTCACAGTAATATATGGAATATAGTCCCAATTATCCATACAAATTCCTTTTTCTTCAGAAGCAGCATGAATGATTTTTCCTTTTCCCATATACATAGCCACATGCCCCACTCCTTCTGTAATTCCTCCATCCCGATATCCATGATAAAAAATAAGATCTCCCGGTTTCATTTCTGAAGGATTAATCGGTACCCCATCTTCCGCCTGTTCTGCGGAAACCCGATGCAGCTGAATTCCGAATAGTTCATACAATCGCAATACAAATCCGGAACAGTCCACTCCTTCTCCTAAAGTTTCCCCTCCCCATACATATTCCCCGCCATAATACTTCCATGCTTCATTAATAAGGTCTTTACGTGTTTCAGAAATTGCTCCACTGTTATCATAAAATATGGGAGATTCCAAATAATATCCGGACAGAGTCTGATCTTTTTTTACATATCCCTCCACGCCGGAACGAATACGAAGCTTCACCCAGTCTCCCCCGTCTTCGACCCACTCATAACGTTCTCCCATGGCAAGAGTCTGTATGATAGCAGAATCTTCCGACATTTCCTGATAACAGGGGATCTGCTCTATCTGCGGAATTACAGAATTTATACAATATGACAAAGCCATTTCCTTTGCCTCTTCTCCTGACGCCACATATTCGCTGCGGACATATCCAAAATGTTCTTTAAACTGTATTTTGGTCCATGTGGCATTGGATTCGGAGGGATCAATTTCAAATCCGTACCCAGGAAGCATTTTTCCCACAGATGCGGAATAGGAATCGGGAGAAGAAAAAATGTCCACATACGTGCAATTTGTACGGATTACTCCCAAGTTTTTATAATGTTCCCATACTTCTTCTCTCGGATCTTTTTCTGCCTCCTTTGTTTCATTTTCCTGAGGTGCATAATCCGTGGTTGGTTCTTTTATCCATTCATCCGATGGTGCTGTTTCTTCCGGCATGGCTCTTGCCTGTCCATAAAGTGTTGTTGTAACAATGCGTTCCCATATCATTGCTTCACAAATTACCGCGGCAATACAAATTACTATCGTAATTATTTTCTTTTTCCATTTTTTCTCTGTCATTCCATCTCTCCTTTTTATAAACGTTCCACATCTCCATCTTCACAAAAAAAGAGGACTATGTAAAACATATCCATTTTACATATTCCTCTTATCTTGCGTACATTACTGGTTTCCCATAGTTTTTCCTGATAGTATTTTATTACTCTTTCCTGCAATGTATGATGTATTTTTTGTATCTTATAAATCCTGAAAATACTTTTTGGCTGTATTAATATCTTTTTCCATTTGCTCTTTTAAATGATTGACAGAGGCAAACTGAATTTCCGGTCGGATAAAACGGTATAAATCAATATCCAAAATCTGATCATATAAGTCATCTTCATGGTAATGAAATAAATGGGTTTCTGCCACTACGGTTTTTTCTTTTGTCACTGTGGGTTTGGTTCCTATATTTGTGATTCCTTCCAACGCTTTTCCATGTATCCAGGTTCGAGTTGCATAAACTCCATTGGGAGGGAGCATTTTTTCCGCGGAGGGAATCATATTTAAAGTAGGAATTCCCAATGTCCGTGCAAGTGCAATTCCATGAACGACCCGTTCTCTTATTCTATAAGGCCGTCCAAGCAATTCTGAAACTTTTTCTACATGCCCCATTTCCATTTCTTCCTTCACTCTGGAACTGCTGATATCTTTTCCATCCGCTTTTTCTTTTTCAAGCACCTTTACACAAAATCCATACTGTTTTCCAAGTTTTTCAAGTAACTCGGTATCTCCAGCCCGTCTATATCCAAAGTGAAAATCTTTTCCTGCCACCACAAGTCCTGCTTTTAACTGATCTACAAGCACATGTTTGACAAATGCTTCCGCTTCCAGGTGACTGATTTTATCATTAAACGGATATTCTATGAGAAAATCAACTCCCATTTTCTCTAAAACCTTCCTTTTTTCTTCTGCTGTTGTCAGCACCTTTTGACGTATACCAGTCAAAATAGTACCAGGAGTCGAAGAAAATGTAAAAACTACAGAAGGCATTCCCTTTTCATTACATACAGTCTGTATCAGTTTTTGATGTCCCCGATGGACTCCGTCAAATTTTCCCAATGTTACTGCTGTCTTTTCACGCATTCCAAATTCTGTGGTATTAAAAAAACACTTCATTCCTTATTGTCCCCTTCTACAACCGCTCCTTTGTATGACCATTCTAGTATCGATATGATTGATGGCTATTTATTTCATCTGGACAAAAACATTTTCTGAGGCCGATATTGTTGTTTTTCTTTATCATAATAATATATCGCACAAAATTGGTTTTTTTCATCATAAACACGCACCTGTCCGTCGCGGTTTCCATTTTCTTCCTTTAAATTAGATGGAATCAATGGGTTTCCATTATACAAAAAGCGCTCTCCCTGTTGGGACACCCGGATCAATGGCAGGGATGAAAAAACATACTCTATTGGCAATAAAACCTGTTCCAATTCTCCCTCATCCCGTAATGCCTCTATCTCTGAAAGTTTTTTTGCTTTTTCAAGAGAAAATATGCTGACACGTGTGCGCAATAGTTCAGTCATACATGCACCACATGAGAGCTTAGCACCAATATCATGGCACAGTGTACGGATATATGTTCCTTTTGAACATGAAACCGTCATGGTAATTTTAGGAAGCTGTATCTTATCGATTGTAATAGAATAGATTTCTACCTGGCAGGCAGGCCGTTCCAATTCTTTTCCTTCCCGTGCCAATTCATAAAGTTTTTTTCCGTTTATCTTTTTTGCCGAATACATAGGAGGGATTTGATCATACTGACCCACAAAAGACAGAATTACATTTCGAACTTCCTCCTCTGTAACAGAGACCTCTTTTTCACATAAAATCTTTCCGGAAATATCCTGTGTATCTGTCACACATCCAAGCAACATGGTTGTTTGATATGTTTTAGAAGTATCCGTTAACATATCACATAATTTTGTGGCGCTTCCAAGACAAATTGGCAGTACCCCTTCCGCATCCGGATCCAGAGTACCTGTATGTCCAATTTTCCTCTGACGCAAAATTCCTCTGAGTTTAGCAACCACATCATGAGAGGTAAATCCTTTCTCTTTGTAAACGTTTAGGATTCCGTCCATATTTTCACCTATTCCTCTCCAACTGCTAGCATCTGCTGTTCAATGTGTGAAGTCAGATTATTGATCACATCGTAAACACTTCCATGCATGGTACAGCCGGCCGCTTTGACATGACCGCCGCCGCCATAATACGCAGCCACTTTACTTACATCCACAATATCTTTTGAACGCAGACTCACTTTATATTCCTGCGCACCTGTTTCATATAAGAAAATGGCAACTTCCACCCCTTCTGTGTTTCTAAGATTTTCCACAATTCCGTCTAAATCTTTTGGTTTTACGCGATAAAATTCCATATTGGACGCTGAAATCACAGAAAAGATACATTTTCCGTTCATCAGGCGGATACTTTCCAAAAGAGCTCTTCCCAAAATCTGATTGCGGTGATAGGATTTTTCATAAAATGTCTTTGCCACAATATTGGAAAAATCAATTCCTTTTCCCATCAATGTTCCAGCAATTTCCATGGTTCTTTGTGTTACACTGCTGTATTGAAAAACTCCAGAATCATGAATAATTGCCGTATATAGACATTCAGCCGTTTCTTTACTTATTTTATCCGCATCAAACAACTCATATAAAACTTCACCTGATGCACACGCATTTGGCCGGATATGATTTACTTCGCTATAACCGGCATTGCTGATATGATGATCAATACATGCGGTCTTTTTGGCTGTTTCAAAAAACTCATTTCCTTTCCCAAGACGGTTTCTGTCGCTGCAATCTACAGCAATTACCAGATCATATTGTTTTGATGGATCTGTATTTTTGTTAATTTCATCGGAATAACGCATAAATGAAAGAGAATGTGCAAAATCATCCAGATATACATCGACATCAAGGGTATAATTATCTTTTAAGTAATTATAAAGCCCCATACAGCTCCCGACGCAGTCCCCGTCCGGTCTCACATGTCCAACAATAGCTATACTGTTTATATTTTCTGTCAATATCTCATCAATCTTCTTCATTTTCATCTCCCAGATCTTTTGTTACTTCATCAATCAGGTGTGACATATGAACACCATATTCAATAGACTGATCCAATATGAAGCGGATTTCCGGTGTATTGCGCAAATTTACAGAATGAGCCAACTGACGTCTGATATAGGGAACGGCACTCTTTAATCCTTCTACCGTATCCTTTTGTGCCTGCTCATCTCCCAGCACACTGATATATGCTTTACAATATTTCAGATCCGGTGTCACTTCTACGGATACCACACTTGTCATGGGATGAATACGCGGATCCTTTATTTCGTTGCGGATGATATTACTCAGTTCTTTCTGCACTTCACCGTTGATTCTTGTATTTTTAATACTGTTTTTTCTCATAATCATCCTCTTTTCTATTTAAACTTTAAACATTTCTAATCATTTATGTTTTATTGCGAAAAGATGCTGTACAAAAGGCTTCCCATTTGATACAGCATCCTTTCCTTTCATTCATTTATCTCGGTACTTCTACCATCGTAAATGCTTCAACGGTATCCTCTTCTTTGATATCATTGAATTTTTCAAATACCAGACCACACTCGTAGCCTTCTTTTACTTCTTTCACATCGTCTTTAAAACGTTTCAAAGACGCAAGTGCACCCTCGTAAATCTTTTCCCCATCACGGAAAATACGAATGCTGCAGCCTCTCTGGAAAATACCATCTGTCACATAGGAACCGGCAATGTTTCCAACTCCGGATGCCTTGAAAATCTGGCGGATCGTTGCATGACCAATTACCTTCTCCTCAAAAATAGGATCCAGCATACCCTTCATTGCTGCTTCCACGTCAGCAATTGCCTGATAAATAACACGATACAAACGCATATCCACTTTTTCTCTCTCGGCCATTTGTTTTGCCATTGCATCCGGACGAACATTAAATCCGATAATAATCGCATTTGAAGTAGCCGCCAATGTAACATCGGATTCGTTGATCGCACCTACACCGCCATGTATAATTTTAACGACAACCTCATCATTGGAAAGTTTAGTCAGAGACTGCTTCACTGCTTCAACAGAACCCTGTACATCCGCTTTAATGACAATATTTAATTCTTTGATGTTGCCAGCCTGAATCTGAGAGAATAAACCATCCAATGTCAGTTTGGCCTTTGTCTCTTCCAGCAGTTTTTCTCTTCCTTCACTGATAAATGTTTCAGCAAAATTTCTTGCTTCTTTCTCATTTTCTGTGCAGACAAAGATTTCACCGGCATTTGGAACACCATTTAAGCCTAAAATTTCCACTGGTGTAGAAGGTCCTGCTTCTTTTACACGTCTTCCTTTATCATCAATCATGGCACGGATTTTTCCATGACAGGAACCGGCAGCAACAGCATCTCCGACATGAAGCGTACCTTTCTGTACCAGAATCGTAGCCACAGAACCACGTCCCTTATCCAGCTCAGCCTCAATAACGATACCTCTTGCATGGCGATTTGGATTTGCTTTTAATTCCTTCACTTCAGCCACCAAGAGAATCATCTCCAATAAGTTATCGATTCCTTCATGCGTATGGGCTGAAACAGGAACAAAAATCGTGTCACCGCCCCAGTCTTCTGGAACCAAACCCTGCTCTGCCACTTCCTGTTTTACACGTTCAATATTTGCACTAGGCTTATCAATTTTGTTGATTGCCACAATAATATCAACACCGGCAGCTTTTGCATGACTGATCGCTTCTATAGTCTGAGGCATAACGCCATCGTCAGCAGCTACAACCAGAATGGCAATATCTGTCGCTTGTGCACCACGCATACGCATAGCAGTAAATGCTTCATGACCTGGTGTATCCAAAAATGTAATATTCTGATCGTTGCATTTTACCACATACGCACCAATATGCTGTGTAATACCACCTGCTTCTCTCGAGGTCACATTTGTTGAACGGATTGCATCCAAAAGAGATGTTTTTCCATGATCGACATGCCCCATAACACAGACAACAGGCGATCTGGTTTCCATTAATTCTTCCGGCTCTTCTTCTTCCTTCAGAAGTTCTTCAATAACATCAACTTTTACTTCTTTTTCACAAATATAGTTGAATTCCAAAGCCACTTCTTCGGCCGTATCAAAATCGATTTCCGAATTAATCGTAACCATGGTTCCCTGTAAAAATAATTTTTTCACCAGTGCGGATGGTTGCTGTTTCATCTTTTCTGCCAATTCTTTGATTGTCAGAACTTCAGGAATTACAATTGTTTTAATTACATCGTCATCTTCTTTTTTCACTGGCGGCTGTGGTTTTTTCTGCTGAGTCATCTTAGTGAAATTCTTTGTATTCTCAGTCTTTCTGCCATTTTTTTCCATAAACTGCTTACTCTTTTCACGCAGTTCACGTTCTTTCTTATTAACCTGCTTACCGCCTCTTACTTCATTTTTGCTCAATGTAGGTGCTAATGCATCGGAAACAGATTCCCTTCTCTGGAAACTGCTCTCACGTCTGGATGCTCCGTTGTTTCTGGATCCGTTTCCATCACGGAAACCGCCTTCACGGTTCTGATTATTTCCTCTGAATCCGCCCTGATTTCCGGAATTGCGGAAACCACCTTCACGGTTCTGATTGTTTCCTCTGAATCCGCTATTTCCATTATCGCGATTCTGACCGGAATTGCGGAAACCGCCTTCGCGATTCTGATTATTTCCTCTGAATCCATTGTTTCCTGCATCACGGCTCTGACCGTCCCTGCTTCTATTATCGCGATTCTGACCATTACGGAAATTATTTTCTCTCCTCTGACCGTTATTTCTGTTATTTCCTCTAAAACCGCCATTTCCGTTATCGCGATTCTGACCGTCTCTTCCTTCGCCGTTTCTCATACGATTCCGATTGGTATTATCATACATTCCATTATCGCGACTATTTGTCTGGTTATTATTTTCTTTGCTGTTCATTTCTTTTTTTTCTGTGTTTGCGGATCTGGCAAACACTGTTTCTTCTTTATTTGGAGTATTCTGAGTGGTTTCGGTATGCACTACTGGCTCCTTTGTATCTACAGCATTTACCGGTTCCTTTTTTCCTGCTTCACTTTTCACTTTTTCTCTTCCCGTATCCTCTCCGGAAGTATTCACTGTTACAGGCTTCTCAACCATCTGTTCCTGATTTTTCTTAACTTCCTTTTTTTGTATTGTTGTATCTGCCGCGGATGAATTTTCCGGTTTTACCGTTTTTTTACGCGGAATAGGCTGGGAACTGTTCTGCGGACGATAGACAATTGCTGACTTTGTCTTTTTATGCACATCCCCGCTTCCCTTTCCTGCCAGACCTTTTCTTACCATACCCGCTTCTTCTTCTGTCAGCGTAGACATATGATTAGCAGCTTCTATATTCCTTGCCTTCAAAAATTCAATCACTTCTTTACTATTTCTGCCAAGTTCCTTTGCTAATTCATGGATTCTAATTTTAACCATATACTTATCACCGACCTTTTCTATTCCATGCTGTCTGACACATTCACCGATAGTTGTTCTATCTTTTTGATGATATTCTCTGCCAGATTACTATCTGTTACTGCCACACTGGCCCTGAACTCTTTTCCGATGGAATGGCCCAGTTCCGACTTGCTACAAAGAAAATAAATAGGCACTCGATAATAAGTACACATATTTTTAAATTGCTTCTTTGTATTATCTGATGCATCTTCTGCTACTATAACCAGCCTCGCCCGCCCGTCTTTTACTGCTTTTTCAGTAGAGAATTCTCCACTGAATACTTTACCTGCTTTCGCAGCTAAACCAAGCATTGCAATTGCTTTATTCTGATTCAAGCGTATCCAGCTCCTTTCGCATCGCTTCATATACTTCTGCGGATATTGCTGTCTTCAGGGAACGTTCAAGACCTTTCGTGGACATAGCTTTTTCTAAACACTCTGAATTGCGGCAAATATAAGCGCCTCTTCCATTTTTCTTGCCAGTCACATCCAGCAGAACTTCATTCTCTGCCGTCTTAATTATACGAAGCATCTCTTTTTTTGTTTTCATCTGGCCGCAGCCAATACATTTCCTTAATGGTATCTTTTTCGTATCCGCTCACTCGCTTCCTTAATTTTCTTTCTGTTCTTCCTGAGAAAGATCGGATACCTCTACAGCATCGGATTCTTCCGATCTATCTTCCTCCCGATCTTCTTCCTCATATTCTTCGTATCCTTCATATTCGTCTTCGAACTGAAGATTATCAAAAAGTCCCAATTCTCTCGCCTGAGATTCACTCTTAATATCAATCTTATATCCGGTCAGCCGGGCTGCTAAACGGGCATTCTGACCTTCCTTACCAATAGCCAAAGAAAGCTGATAATCCGGTACAATAACCTGCGCTGATTTTTCATCTTCATCAGCTGCCACACAAATGACCTTTGCCGGACTCAGGGCATTTTCGATCAAAAGTGCCGGATTTTCATTCCAGTTAATGATATCAATTTTTTCCCCGCGAAGCTCTTCTACTACAGCATTTACTCTGGCACCATTGATACCTACGCATGCACCTACAGCATCCACATTTTCATCATTGGACCAGACTGCCATCTTTGTTCTGGATCCTGCTTCACGGCTGATCGCCTTAATTTCTACAATTCCATCTTTGATTTCTGTTACTTCAGCCTCAAAAAGACGCTTTACCAGTTCAGGATGGGTTCTGGAAACCAGAATTCTCGGTCCTTTGGTTGTATCTTTCACCTCTAACACATAAACTTTGATACGTTCCGTTGGCTCAAAATGTTCCCCTCTTACCTGTTCATTTTCAGAAAGAGTTGCATCCACCTTACCAAGATTAATACTCAAATTTCTTCCAAAATACCGCTGTACCACTCCTGTAACAATATCTTTTTCCTTTGCATAATACTGTTCAAAAAGCACTTTGCGTTCTTCTTCACGAATTTTCTGCAAAATTACGTTTTTTGCATTTGATGTTGCAATACGCCCAAATTCTTTTGACTTAATCTCAACTCTAACAATATCACCTATGTTATATTTCGCATTTAAAAGGCGCGCATTTGCCAGGCTGATCTGTGTCAGTGAATCTTCCACTACTTCTACTACTTCCTTTTCGGCATACAACTCATAGTCATATGTTTCCCGATCCATATGGACATGAATATTATCCGTTTTTCCAAAATGGCCCTTGCATGCCTGTAAAAGAGAATTTTCGATTGCTTCCAAAAGTGTATCCTTATTGATATCCTTTTCTTTTTCCAGCAACTTCAGCGCTTCTAACAGTTCCTTATTCATTTTCCTATGTCCTCCTTGCTTCCCCGCATTCTTTAAAAATCGAATGCCAGACGAATCAGAGCAATATTTTTTCTCTCGATCGTCATTTGACTCATATCTTCCAATTCAATGGTAACAGTATCCTTATCATATGCTGCCAGTGCACCAATATATTCTTTTTGTTTGTCAATTGCTTTAAACAGCCGTATTTCTACTTCTTCCCCCATACTGCGTTCAAAGTCCTTATCTTTTTTCAAAGGGCGTCCCAGTCCGGGTGAGCTCACTTCCATAATATAACTGTCTTCAATAAAATCTTCCTTATCCAGTAATTCTCCCAATGCACGGCTGACCAGCTCACAGTCATCGATGGTAATACCACCTTCTTTGTCAATATATGCCCTCAAATACCAGGTACCGGCTTCTTTCACATATTCGACATCCACCAACTCGAAACCATGTTCGTTCAAAATAGGAAGCAATAATTCCTCTGTTTTGGATTCATACTGTTCTCTTCTTGTCAATGTATCCACCACCTTTCATGATCCTGTGACTACACCGATCAGCCAAGCGGAATCTTTGGCTGACGCAAAAGAAAGAGTGGACTCACGCCCACTCTCACACTAGCCACTATTAACTATCACTGATTATATCACTCCTTTTTTTAAATTGCAAGAAGTTTTTATTTAAATTTCTTACAAAATCTCTATTTTTTCCGCTCATATCCATGGCTTTCTGATTTTATTTTCTAATTCCTATTCATTCATTTTTCCTATTTCATAAAAATTCGGTAAATATCTATATGTTTTTTTTATCATTCTTTTTCCTTTTTTTCATAATTCCTTTGCATAAGCACAAATTTCCTGCCAAAGAATCCCTTTACATTTTACAAAAAAATATTATATAATAACTTTCGGACGTTGGACTGTTTAGACAGTCTATAAACGAAAAAAATTATACAGATAGGAGAATAAAAATGGGCGGAATTTTCGGAGTAGCTTCAAAATCCAGCTGCGTACAGGATTTATTCTACGGCATTGACTATCATTCCCATTTGGGAACACGCAGAGGCGGTATGGCTGTTCATGGAGAGAATGGTTTCGATCGTGCAATACACAATATCGAAAACTCACCTTTCCGAACAAAATTTGAGCATGATGTGGAAGAACTGGAAGGAAATCTGGGCATTGGATGTATTTCTGACAGCGAACCTCAACCTCTGATGGTACAATCTCATCTGGGCAGTTTTTCCATAACAACAGTTGGAAAAATTAACAATACCGAACAATTGGTTCAATACTGCTATGACAACGGATGTACACACTTTCTTGAAATGAGCGGCGGTGCAATCAATGCTACAGAACTGGTTGCTTCCCTTATTAACCAGAAATCCACTATACTGGAAGGAATTCAGTTTGTACAGGAAATGGTAGACGGCTCCATGACCTTGCTTTTGATGACACCAAAGGGAATTTATGCCGCCCGTGACAGACTGGGGAGAACTCCACTTATTATCGGCAGAAAAGATGATGCATTCTGTGCTTCATTCGAAAGTTTTGCATACATTAATCTGGGTTATAAGGACTATAAGGAACTGGGACCAGCCGAAATCGTATACATCACTCCTGAAGGGGTAGACGTTTTACAAGAGCCTAAAAAAGAAATGAAGATCTGTTCTTTTCTGTGGGTTTATTATGGATACCCTACTTCTACATACGAAGGAGTCAATGTAGAAGAAATGCGTTATCGCTGCGGCGATATGTTAGCCAGACGGGATGACGTTAAACCGGATATCGTAGCCGGTGTACCAGATTCTGGTCTTGCACATGCAATCGGTTATGCCAACCAGTCCGGTATCCCCTTTGCAAGACCATTTATCAAATATACCCCCACATGGCCACGTTCCTTCATGCCTACTAAACAAAGTCAGAGAAATTTAATTGCGCGCATGAAATTAATTCCAGTAGAACATCTGATTCGCGATAAAAGTCTTCTTCTGATTGATGATTCCATTGTGCGTGGAACACAGCTTCGTGAAACAACCGAATTCTTATACGAAAGCGGTGCAAAGGAAGTTCATATTCGCCCAGCATGTCCTCCATTGATGTTTGGATGTAAATATTTGAATTTTTCCCGCTCCAAATCAGAAATGGATTTAATTACACGAAGAATTATCCGTGACAGAGAAGGAGAACATTCCGAAGCCGTTCTAAAAAATTATGTAGACCCTGATTCAGAAAACTACAAAGCAATGGTTGATGAGATCGGTAGACAGTTAAACTTTACATCTCTGAAATTCCATCGTCTGGATGATATGATTGCTTCCATCGGTTTGGAACCTTGCAAGCTTTGTACATATTGTTGGAATGGACAAGAATAATTTTTTCATTTTATAATTTCAAAAAATCAAAGGGGGCGTTGCAAAATAGATGAGTAATCATCTATGGAGCAGCGGCTCCGTTTTTATGTTCTAAAAACAGAAAACGGACCACAAAGGGTCCGTAATCCATGGTATAATTAGATATGCCCAATAACCAAATATACCATA
>JAPFDH010000067.1 GCA_026169045.1 Lachnospiraceae bacterium
CCATAAATCGGATAGAGTAAAATGCTCGCATCTATCATTTCTGGCAAGAGAAGATAAAGTGAAATGCTTGCATTTTCTAATGATTATTATGGAATGATTTTTAGGGCAACACAATCCGTCGAATTATTTTGCGCTTACAATAAGTGGGAGAAAAATACAAAAAATACCGGTAGAAATAAAGTTGAGTGGAGGGGGGTTGACAAAAAGTATTAAGTCTGCTATCATAAGTTCGTAACAAAAATGTAACAAATAAAAAAGTTACGTAACAAACGTAACAAAACAAGCGGGAGGTAGAAAATGTTTTTGAAAAGTAAGTATATCGCCGGACTGTTGACAACGGTTACAGTTGCCTCAGGATTTGGTTATCTTCCAAACAGTGAAAGCGGTATGGATACTTGGAAACAAAACTTGGGCTACGAACTTAATGTTTTTCATCCGGAAACAATTACTGGCTTCGATCAGAAGTTGGAAAGTTTGAAGTCAGATAAAGAGGTTGACAGCAAGACTGAGAAGGAAGAGGAAATTTTGACTGTTTCATCCGGCCAAGCGAAACAAACCAATGAAACAAAGGAATCAGATGTTACGAAGGAAAAAGTACAAAAGCTGTCCGAAGAGGAAATGAGTAAGTTAAAGTCTTATTTCAAAACACGTGCAGTGGTAGATGAAGATAAGGTAGAGGGATATTTAAATATCCGTTCTGAGGCATCTTCTGAAGATACAGTAGAAATTCTTGGAAAATTATATCCGGGAGCTGTAGCCAAAATTCTGGAAGAAGGAAAAGATTGGAGTCGTATAGAATCCGGTGATGTGATCGGATGGGTAAAAAATAGTTTCCTGATTTTCGGAGATGAGGCAGCAGAGGCAGTAGAAGAAGATGCAACTTATAAGGCAGAAGTTCAGATTGAAACTTTGAATGTACGCAGTGGAGCCGGAACAGATTATGATGTAATGGCTATTGTAGAACAAGGTGATAAACTGGAAGTAGTTGAAGAAGAAGACGGATGGGTTCAAGTAAAATTGAATGAAGACGAAACCGGTTATGTATCAGAAAAATATGTAAATGTAGATTACGATTTTCCAACAGCAGTATCTCTGGAAGAAGAGCAGGCAGAATATGAGGCAGCTTGGAATATGACAGAAGATACCAATTGGGAATCTCAGACGGATCTGGAATCAGGAAATGCTTCTGATATTGCTGAAGAAACAGCAAGTCAGCAGGCAGCGGCAGAAGAGGCAGCGCGTCAGCAGGCAGCGGCAGAAGAAGCAGCACGCCAGCAAGCAGCAGCAGAAGAGGCAGCACGTCAGCAGGCAGCAGCAGAAGAAGCAGCACGCCAGCAGG
This sequence comes from Lachnospiraceae bacterium, assembly GCA_026169045.1. Taxonomy (GTDB): domain Bacteria; phylum Bacillota; class Clostridia; order Lachnospirales; family Lachnospiraceae; genus Fimimorpha. The sequence continues at coordinate 1,340 of JAPFDH010000067.1, forward strand.
CAGCGGCAGAAGAAGCAGCACGTCAGCAGGCAGCAGCGGAAGCAGCAGCTAGTCAGGCAGCGGCAGAAGCTGCTAAGAAAAAATATTTGGGTTCTTTCCGTATTACATACTATTGCCCATGTACAAAATGTTGTGGTTCTTGGGGAACCGATACACCTGGAGCAACAGTTGTCGGAAGTTCTGGACAGCAGTTAATTGCAGGATATTCTGTGGCAGTAAATCCGGCTCAGATTCCATATGGAACAAAATTGCTCATTAATGGTAAGACGTATATAGCTGCTGATTCCGGAGTAGGAAGCAACTGCATTGATATTTTTTCAGCGAGTCATGCAGATGCACTTCAGGGCGGAATGTATTATGCAGATGTGTATATACAGTAATAAAAAACATTGCGGTATATATAGAATAAAAAGCAGATGGAAACAGGTTTTGTAAAAAGAACAGGTTGCCATCTGTTTTTTTATGGTATGGATTTATAGGGCTTTTCGAAAAAAAGAATTTGTGATACACTAGTAAGTTGTAAATGGATGAGTACGGAGTTTCCGTATCTGAGAAAGAAAAGGATGATATATGAAGAAAAAAGTTGTAGTAGGAATGTCCGGTGGAGTAGATTCATCGGTGGCTGCTTATTTGTTAAAAGAACAGGGATATGATGTAATTGGAGTTACCATGCAAATTTGGCAGGATGAAGAAGTATGTTCTGTAGAAAAAGAAGGAGGATGCTGTGGACTCAGTGCTGTGGAAGATGCCAGAAGGGTGGCAGCATCTTTGGGAATTCCCTACTATGTTATGAATTTTAAAAAGGAATTTCAAAGAGATGTTATCGATTATTTTGTTAAGGAATATCTTTGCGGAAGAACGCCAAATCCGTGTATTGCATGTAATCGTTATGTAAAATGGGAAGCACTTCTTAACCGTAGCCGTATGATTGGTGCTGATTATATAGCTACAGGTCATTATGCCAGGATTGTAAAATTAGATAACGGAAGATATACCATTCGTAAATCTGTGACAGATGAAAAGGATCAAACGTATGCTCTTTATAATTTGACACAGGAACAGTTGGCACATACGTTAATGCCGGTGGGAGATTACACAAAGGAGCAAATACGAGAAATTGCCGGAACGATTGATTTGAGGGTATCGAAAAAAAGGGACAGTCAGGAAATTTGCTTTATTCCGGATCATGATTATGCTGGGTTTATTGAAAGAGAAGTAAAGGGTGAGGTTCCTCCTGAAGGTAATTTTGTGACAACGGATGGTAAAATTTTGGGACGCCATAGAGGAATCACCCATTATACGATTGGGCAGAGAAAAGGATTAAATTTAGCAATGGGTCACCCGGTGTTTGTTACAGAAATCCGTCCGGATACAAATGAAGTAGTTATAGGAGAATCACAGGATGTATTTTCAGACCGTCTGATTTGTGACCACTTAAACTTTATGGCAATTCCGGATATCGATTCCGATATACGTTTAACGGCTAAGATTCGTTATGCACATAAAGGAGCATCTTGTATAGTCAGAAGAATCGGTGAGACAGAGGCAGAGGTTATTTTTGATACTCCTCAACGGGCAGTTACGCCGGGACAGGCGGTTGTATTTTATCTTGGAGATGATGTGGCCGGTGGCGGAATTATAAAATCTCGGAAAAATAGTTAACTCAGCTATTGATGATCCATTAAAATAATATGAGCATATGAAAAGTGAGGAATAAAAATGAATGTAAAAGATTTTGATTATGAACTGCCTCAGGAGTTGATTGCACAAGATCCGATTGAAGATCGCTCCAGCTCCAGATTAATGATTTTGGATAAAGAAACAGGAGTAATACGTCATGATATTTTTCATAATATTGTAAATGAATTACGTCCAGGAGATTGTCTGGTAATCAATGATACAAAGGTCATACCGGCACGTTTGTTTGGAACGAAAGTGGGAACAGAAGCAAAGATTGAAATTTTACTTTTGAAGCGGAAAGAAAATGATGTATGGGAAGTTCTGGTCAAACCAGGGAAAAAGGCAAAAATTGGTACAGAAATTGTTTTTGGTGATGGAAGATTAAAGGGGACAATCATTGATATTGTGGAAGAGGGGAATCGTTTGATTCAATTTTCTTATGAGGGAATTTTCGAGGAGATTTTGGATGAATTGGGACAAATGCCGCTTCCGCCTTATATTACACATCAATTAAAGGATAAGAATAGATATCAAACGGTATATGCAAAACATGAGGGATCAGCAGCGGCACCAACTGCCGGTCTGCATTTTACAAAAGAGTTGTTACAGAAAATTGAGGAAATGGGAGTAACCATTGCTCATGTGACATTGCATGTCGGTTTGGGCACATTTCGTCCGGTAAAAGTAGAAAATGTACAGGAACATCATATGCATTCTGAATTTTATATTGTGGAAGAATCGGAAGCGAATAAAATTAATGCAGCTAAAAAAGCGGGAAATCGAGTGATTGCTGTAGGTACTACATCATGCCGTACGTTGGAATCCGCTACAGGAGAGGATGGAATAATAAAAGCATGCAGTGGATGGACGGAAATATTTATTTATCCCGGATACCATTTTAAAATGATAGATGCGTTGATTACAAATTTTCACCTTCCCCAATCTACTTTATTGATGCTGGTATCTGCATTAGCAGGCAGAGAACATATATTAGCAGCATATGAAGAAGCTGTAAAAGAAAAATATCGTTTTTTTAGTTTTGGGGATGCCATGATGATAATATAAGTTTGTTATAATTATAAAGAGCCGGGATCATATGTGAGATGAGGTGACTCCCCAAAGTTAGACTTTTACGAGACGACTTCGGTCGTCTCGTTTTTCTTTGCGCGTAGACAACGAGCCGTGCGCGGATGCTTGCATACGCATACGGCGACTGTCCGCGAACGTGAGAAACTCGTAAAGCGTGTTTCTCATCGTTTATACAGCCAGAAGATGGAGTCTATATTGAAGCGGGCTCCTCCATCCTAACTTTTCTTTTATTCGCTTCTCATTGTAGTATTTTATAAAACGTTCTATCTCAGTTTTTAGTTCCTTATAACTATAGTAAACAACGCCATAGTAAATTTCTTGCTTGAGTAGTCCCAAAAAATTTTTCATTACTGAATTATCCAAACCGTTCCCTTTTTTGGACATATTTTGAAAATTTCTCCATTACACATATCCATAAAAGGATCTAGATATAGCTTATGCATCGTCATATGACCTTTCAAGTCTCCTCAGTTCTTTTAAAAACGCATTCTCTATTCTTAATTTCAGAAGTTCATCTTCCAGTTCTCTTACACGCTCCGTACTTGTGTTAATGGAAGCTTCTTCTAACGGTACTGTTTTCGGAGTGTTATTTGATTTATCCAATGTTTTTTTTACCCTTTCTTACGTGGTCTCAACGCATCAGAGCCAGCCGCCCGAAAGAGATTAACCCAGTTCGCAATCATACACGGGTTGGCAATACCTTCTTGTAGAGCTAAATCTTGATATGAGATTTCATTTGATAAATATAATTCTACAATAGAAAGTTTTTTTCGAAAGAATGTATATCATTTTTTCGTGAATGCAGTAAACCTTGATCTCCAAAAGTTTGGAACCCATTGCTCAATATTTCTTTTAGCAGGAACATCATAAATTTTAGAAAGATATGTGCATTCACTTTCTCCATTTAAGTATGCCAAAACAACTTTCTTCTTGAATTCAAAAGAATATTTACCCATAAAAATACCGACCTCCAATTGTTAGATTTTTAGGTCTAACTTTCGGGGGTCGGTACAAGGTCTCCGGCTTGTTTTTTAAGTTTTTTAAATCTCCAGATTTAAAAAATCCCATAAAATCAGTGAGTCTAAAATACAATTAATTTCGGTGAATTAAAACTTTATGGGAAATGTATTAAATAAAAGTTTGTAGAATTATGTTATATTACCTTCCCATGCGGCTGACCGCAGTCAAAATACTTTCTACTCCCAAAAGAATCAAATAACAACCGGCAAAACATCGAATAGCTGATAAAGTAAATAAAGGGCTTAACAACATCATAAATCCCAATATAATACCAATAACATTTACTATAAGAGTGAAAAAATACATGCTGTTACCTGCTATTAAACGAATGTGATGTATTTGCATCAGTCTTGAGATACAATGGGCGATAAACCAGATGGGAAAGAGTACTGTCAGCATGATCGCACCAAGTTTTGGATAGATTAATAGTACCACACCTGACATGACGCTGACAATTCCAGTAATGAGTGAAAGAATAGGTCCGAAGCCGGTATATCGTTCGATTCGGATAAATAAGACAATATCGGTTATACCCATAATGATAGCTGCGAGACCAAAAAATATGATCATACTTGTCATAATAAGGTTTGGGACAACGAAAACTAAAATTCCCAACACAATCATAAAAATACCGGTTAGTAGTTCCAACCAGCCAAAACTGGATCGTCTGTTCATAGTCATTTTCCTCCTTCCAGTATTTTCATAAACTCTTCGCCTGTAATGGTTTCCTTTTCATAGAGGAATCTAGCGAGTTCATCCAGTTTCGAACGATTATCTTTTAAGAGATTTCTTGCTTTTTCATGCTGTGTCTTTACCAGTTCCACGACTTTACAATCTATTTCTTTTTGCGTATCGGAAGAACATGCAAGAGAGGTATCTCCTCCAAGATACTGATTTTGTACTGTCTCCATGGCAACCATATCGAAATCATCGCACATACCATATCGGGCAATCATGGCACGGGCCAATTTTGTGGCTTGTTCAATGTCGTTGGAAGCACCGGTTGTGATGGAACCAAATACAATCTCTTCAGCAGCTCGTCCACCGGTAAAGGTAGCAATCTTGTTTTCCAGTTCTTCTTTTGTCATGAGATACTTTTCACCAGTATCTACCTGCATAGTATAGCCCAAAGCACCGGAAGTCCTCGGGATAATCGTGATTTTCTGAACAGGAGCTGAATGATTCTGCTTTGCCGCTACTAGGGCATGTCCAATTTCGTGGTAAGAAACAATCCATTTTTCCTGGTCGGAAAGAACAGCATTTTTCTTTTGGTAACCGGCAATGACTACTTCGATGCTTTCTTCAAGATCCGCCTGATTTACAATGGTTCTGCCGCTACGCACAGCACGAAGAGCCGCTTCATTAATAATATTGGCCAGTTCAGCGCCAGAAGCTCCGGCAGCCATACGGGCAATGGTATGAAAGTCAACATCTTTATCTACTTTGATTTTTTTTGCATGAACCTTTAGAATAGCTTCTCGACCTTGAAGATCCGGAAGTTCTACGGGTACGCGTCGATCAAAACGACCCGGGCGAGTCAGAGCAGGATCCAGGCTTTCTGGCCGGTTGGTAGCAGCAAGGATGATAACACCTGTATTGCCTTCAAAGCCATCCATTTCAGTAAGCAACTGGTTTAAAGTTTGCTCGCGTTCGTCATTTCCGCCCATCTGTCCGGAATTACGTTTTTGTCCAATTGCGTCTATTTCATCGATGAAAACGATACAAGGGGCTTTTTCTTTTGCCTGTTTAAAAAGATCACGAACTTTAGAAGCGCCCATGCCCACAAACATTTCTACAAATTCTGAACCTGAAATGGAGAAGAAAGGCACATTGGCCTCACCTGCGACTGCTTTGGCCAGCATGGTTTTACCGGTACCAGGAGGACCTACAAGCAAAATGCCTTTTGGCATGGAAGCACCAACCTCTGTGTATTTTTTGGGGTTATGCAGATAGTCTACGATTTCCTGTAGGTTCTCTTTGGCTTCATCTTCACCTGCTACATCAGAAAATCGGATTCCTTGGGTAGATGGAACATAGATCTTAGCATTGGATTTTCCAAAGCTCATGGCATTTTTGCCGCCCATTTGATTCATGAGTTTTTTGTTCATATACTGACCAAGAAGAATGAAGATAGCAATGGGCAAAACCCAGCTTAATAGAAAGCTGATGATAGGATTGGCCTGTTTAATGATCTGCCCACCGTATTTTGCGCCAGAGTCTTTTAAAAGCTGGGCAAGATTCTGATCAGGTATCATGCCGGCTTCATAGACAATGGTTTTGTCTTTATTAGTGAAAATGATTTGGTTTTCCGTTTCATTGATTTCAACTTCACCAAGCTCCTGATTTTCAGCCATTTGGACAAAGGTACTGTAATCCGTTTCTACAATCTGACTTTGTACCACAAGAGGCGTAATAATCATGTTAAATAGTAAAATCATGCCAATCACAATGAGATAATAGTACATTAATGGCTTTTTGGGCGATTTTATTTCCTTCATAAATCTTTTCCTTCTTTCTGCTCCCATATCAATTGGGCATCTATAGCTTCTAAAGAGATCAGCAATGCACGTTCTGCTGCCCGCTGCGCAAAATCTAGTGAATACTCAGCCAGCAGAATTTTTTCTTCTACCAAAGATTCGTGATCTTGGCAGGCGGTTTCCGCTGTACGAATTTGAACATCTGCTTCATGAATGGTTCGTTCAATCTGATCATAATTCTGCGATAATACAGAGACTATTTGAGCCTTAGAGTGATATAGGTTCTTTTTTAAAATTTCATCTTCTTCTGCACATTTTTGTTTTAGGGATGCAATTTCTTGCTGCAAACGGGTATGACTTGCTGTTTCACTCATATGGATACAAGCGTGCAGTCTTCCCAAGCGGTCGTCTAGTTGGTCTAATTTTACGGAAAGAATTTCATGTGCCATAGTAACACCTCCTATTATTATTGTAAATTTTCTAAATTGTGAATTCAATGGTCAGAAAACTGTTCCTGTATAGACAAAAACGCTGAAGTGTAAAGATTTTTATACTTCAGCGTTTCTATTTTAAATTCCTAATATTGGGACTTATGACATTGGAGAAATACCTTCTGTCACAAGTCGGTAGACGACACGGATAATTTGATCCAGATTCTTTGTGTCTGTTTCTGTCCAGTTTCGCAAAAATCCCATGATTGCCTGACAATGATAACGAAGAACCAGATTTACTTCCAGTCGGGAGCAGTTTTGATATAAGCCTTCTTCGTCACAAATCTGTTCAAATAGATGCATGGCATATTGTGTGAGCATTTGTTCCAGTTCGTAGCGATAGTTTGTCTCCATTCCTTTTTTCATATAGGGCATTGCATTGATGGCTAGAAGAAACAGATATCGGAGCTTATCTTCACCGTTTTTCATTGCTTTGATTTCCAGAAGTGTTTGTTCAGAATCACGCTCCAAAATCCAATGAAACAAGGCGGGAATATCTTCAAAATGATAATAAAATGCCTGTCTGGTAATATGGCATTCGTCAACAATGTCCTTTACAGTCAGTTTTTTTACCCGCTTTTTTATTACAAGATATTTTGCTGCCTGTGCGATATTATCTTTCACATCGACTTGCATATGTTTTTCCTCCTCCACTATATATGTATCAGGGCAAAGATCAGAGTGATACTTTTAAAAATTAATTCATTCAGAATTCAAAGTTTTCAAAAACAAAATGAATGATAGGCTATTAAACGATGAGAATCACGCTTTGCGAGCTTTGCATGTTTATGGACATTTGCTGTATGTGTATGCAAACATCCACGCACGGTTCGTTGCCTGTGCAAATAAAAGAACGACACTGCCAGTATCATTGTTGGCAGTGTCGTCATGTAATAACAAATTCATCGGGTTTCTATGGGAATATCAGATGAATTTTATTATAAATTATGCCCGAGAAGCGGCGCCGTTGACCTGATCATTCAAAATTACGTCCGCAAACTGAACCAATTCTTCTGGGGTTCGGTCAATTTCTCCCAGCAGCCAGCTTTCTACTATACCGGCAAGTGCTACTACATAGAAATGGGTCAGCATTTCCACATCCACAAAAGAATCGAGATTGCTGCGTACTCCGATATTTTCCCCGAGCTGTTCAATGGTTCTGTGAATGATAGCATAAATATCTGCCTCAAAAAAACGACGTAGATGATCGCGTCTTACAGATTTCAGCGCACACAGACATACAGCTCTGTTTTCCTCTAAATAGCGGAATAACTGGAGAAAACCTTCTTTCCACAAAAGAGCACCTTCTTGTTGTTTCAACAAAGAAATAGCTTCGTTCTGTATCATCCAGCGAAGCAGGTCGTAGATATCTTCAAAATGATAGTAAAAGCTCTGACGTCGTATATTACACATGTTCGTCAGTTCTGAAATTGTGATCTTATCCATTGGCTTTTGCGCCATCAATGTCTTTAAGGCAGCGGCAAGCTGTAATTTTGTCTGTTCAGAAACGGAAGGATTTTTCTCGTCCATATGTATATACACCTCCACAACATAAAGTATATCATTTTTTTTGCTCAAATCAATCGGTCAAATTACACTTAGTGTCATAATTTTGACACCGAAGGTGGTTTTGCCCTTTGAAAGACTGATAGAGTATAGAGTATAAAAATATATGGCACATAATATAAAAGGAGGAAAACCAGATGGAACAGTATAAAATTGTACTGGAGAGTCAACTAGGTCCAAGAGAGGGGACCCTTCAGCTGGAATATCGAAATGGCATCCTAAATGGCACAATTACTTTGCTTGGATATGAGAATCCGGTTTTTGGCGAATGGACTGGCGAGCATTCCATTCGGCTTTCTCATCATTTACATACACAAATCAGTGATCTTTCCTGTATTTCTGTGTTTGAAATGGAAGGAGATACAATTACCGGAACTTTGCAAAATGACCGAAATGTGATGAAGTGGCATGGAAAAAGAGAGTCTGGTAAGAAAGGCGGGGATGCAGAAAATGGCGGAGAATAAAGAAAAGACAGGAAGCAACTTTATGACGAGGCTGTCCACTTTTATTGTAGATAAACGAAATTTATTTTTTCTACTCACAATCATTATGTTGATTTTTTCAGCATTCTCCAGAAATTGGGTAGAAGTGGAAAGTCAACTTTCGGCATATCTTCCGGAAGATTCTGGAACCAGGCAGGCATTGGATGTGATGGAGGAGCAGTTTACAACCTATGGTAGTGCTCAAATCATGGTTGCGAATATCTCACAAAGACAGGCCGAAGAATTGAAAGATCAGATTGCCGGTATCAAGGGTGTACAAGGTGTGGAGTATGACAATACAGAAGAGCATTATAATAATGATTCAGCCTTGTATGCGATTACTTTTGACTATGACGAGTCAGATGATGATTGTCTTATTGCACTGGATGAGATTAAATCGGCACTCTCTAGCTATGATATTTATGTTTCTACTGAACTCGGTAATGCAGAGCAGGAGGCTATTGACAGTGAGGTTAGTGTTATTATGGTCTATGTGGCTATAATCATTGTTTTGGTCTTATTGTTTACATCTCAGACTTATGCAGAGGTTCCGGTATTAATATTGACTTTTGTAGCGGCTATGATTATGAACCTTGGGACAAATTTCCTTTTGGGCAAAATTTCCTTTGTTTCTAATTCCGTTACCAGCATTTTACAGTTGGCTTTGTCTTTGGATTATGCAGTTATTTTTTGCAACCGGTACAAAGAAGAGCATCAAACGCTTCCTATCCGAGAAGCTGTTATTGTTGCACTGAGCAAAGCGATTCCTGAGATTGGAGCCAGCAGTCTGACTACTATTGGTGGTCTGATTGCCATGATGTTCATGCAGTTTAAGATTGGATCGGATATGGCTATTTGTCTGATTAAATCAATCTTATTCGCACTACTGTCTGTTTTTACTGTAATGCCGGGACTTCTGATGTTGTTCGGTCCATTGATGGATCGGACGGAACATCGAAATTTTGTGCCGAAGATTCCTTTTGTAGGGAAATTTGCATATAAAACTCGGTTTATTGTCCCTATCATTTTTATTGTGGCAATTGTTATTGCGTTTCCAATGTCTCAAAAATGTCCTTATGCGTATGGAGAAAGTTCTTTGGAAACACCGGTATTGAACGAGACTCAGATCGCAAAAAATATGATTGACGACAATTTTTCTTCTACGAATATGCTGGCTCTGATGGTTCCTGCCGGAAACTATGAAAAGGAAGCGGCTATTCTTTCGGAACTGGAAGAGTATGATGAAGTGGATTCCGCCATGGGTATTGCCAATGTGGAGGCTATGGGTAATTATACATTGGCCGATCAGCTAACTCCTCGGGAGTTTGCGGAGCTTGCTGGGCTGGATTATGAGGTGGCGCAGATCGTTTACGCGGCATATGCTGCTCAGCAGAAGGAATATGGTCAGATTTTGGGCAATCTGGATAATTATGAGGTTCCACTAATTGATATGTTTCTTTTTGTCTGTGAACAGGCGGACTCTGGTATCGTAACATTGGATGAGGAACAGACAGAGATGCTTGATGAAGCTTACACCCAGATGACAGCAGCCAAAAAGCAATTACAGGGTACGGAACACAGCCGGATGCTTGTTTATCTTACATTGCCTGAGAGCGGTGAAGAGACATATGCTTTTATTGATACAATTCAGGAAATTGCACAGAAATATTATCCGGATCAGTCTGTTTATATTGCCGGTAATTCTACTACGGAATATGATTTCCAAAAATCGTTTTCATTGGATAATACTGTGGTTAGTGTAGTGTCCATTTTGATCGTTTTGGTGGTATTATTGTTTACTTTCAAGTCGGCAGGTATGCCGGTATTGCTGATTTTGGTGATACAAGGTTGTATTTGGATCAACTTTTCTATTCCATATCTTTTAAATCAACCGCTGTTCTTTATGAGTTATCTGGTGGTCAGCTCTATCCAGATGGGGGCTAATATTGATTATGCGATTGTGGTTGCCAACCGGTATCAGGAATTGAAAGAACAGATGCATCACAGAGACGCTATTATTGAGACAATGAACTTTGCGTTTCCGACAATTATTACTTCCGGCACAATTCTGGCGGTGGCCGGAACACTTATCGGTTTAATGACTTCTACTGCTTCCATTACAGGTATTGGTCAGAACCTGGGCCGCGGTACGATCATTTCTATTCTTCTTGTTATGTTTGTTTTGCCGCAGATTTTGCTGATTGGAGGCAAAGTTGTGGATAAAACTTCCTTTTCTATGCCCAATGTTTCGAAAAAACATACCGGTCAGGGACGTGTCAAAGTGGATGGTATGGTGCGTGGTGAGATACATGGAATTGTCAGTGGAATCATGCATGTAACGGTAGACGGAGATGTAGACCTGAATTTGATTTCCGGTTCGGCTTTAGAGGAGGGTGATGAAGATGAGACAAAATAACTGGAAGTATAAAATGAAAAGAAGCACTGCAGTCATTCTATCATTGTTTCTTTGTGTGTTACTTATGTTTCCGGTGAGTGCATACGCACAGGAAGCTGACGGTACTACAATCCATATCCAGACACAGGAAGATTTGAAAGAATTAGCAGAAAACAGCCGATTGGATACCTGGTCTCAGGGCATAACCGTTATTTTAGATAACAATTTAACATTGGATGAAACCGCCGATGAATTTCTGCCAATTCCAACCTTTGGCGGGACTTTCCAGGGAAATGACCATACGATCAGTGGGATATCTTTGAATGGAGAGGATTCCAGAGCGGGACTTTTTGATACACTTCAGACCAATGCTGTAATAAATCATCTTGTAGTGGTGGGTCAAGTGACTCCCAGTGGAGATGGTGACACCATTGGCGGACTTGTAGGAAAAAACTATGGAAAGATCAGCAATTGTTCCTTTGAGGGAACCATTCGAGGAAATGTATCTGTAGGAGGATTGGCAGGAATCAACGAAACAACAGGTCAAATCATCAATTGCCAGTTTCAGGGTACTGTTATAGGAGAGCATTATGTGGGGGGTATTGCCGGTCAGAATACCGGAAGTTTAATCCAATGTGAAAATTATGGTGAAGTTAATACGGCAGCAATAGAAGTATCAGCAGATATTTCAGATATTTCTTTGCTTCGAACTACAGAAAGTGTTCCCGCAGGAACAGATATCGGTGGGATCACTGGTTTTTCCAATGGCGTAATCCAGAGTTGTGAAAATGCCGGGAAGGTTGGTTATGAACATATGGGTTACAATGTAGGGGGGATTGTCGGACGGCAGTCCGGTTATCTGGATGGCTGCAAAAACACTGGAACAGTAAATGGCCGAAAGGATGTGGGCGGTATTGTCGGGCAGTTGGAACCTCAGGTTACTTTACGATATGACGAAGATCTTTTGGATCAGCTTTGGGTAGAGTTGGATACTTTACAAAGTCTCACAAATCAGGCAGCAGTAGATGCACAGGCCAGTTCGAATGATCTTTCAGGAAGTATCAGTGGTCTGATTTCTAATATCGGTACCGCAAAGGATGCAGTAAGTGGACTTAGTGGTGCAATTACCGATTGGAGTAATGAGAATATTCAGAAGATTGATGACATATCCGCTCGAATATCCTGGATTATCAGTGAATCGGAGCCTATTTTAAATGAGCTCGGTAATGTTGTGGAACTTTTGGAAAACACTTCTTCTTTATTGACACAGACTGCCGAAAAGGTGGAAGGAACGGGAGAACAGGGAGATACGGTAGCAGCCACATTACAGTTGATTTCTGAAGATTTAAAAGAAGCGGCATCCTCTGCGGAAAACTGCAGGAATCATTTGCGTTCTGCTCTGGATATTGCAAAGCGAATTGTAAACGGAGAAGATAAGGGGATTCAGAGCATTGAGGATGAACTGAGAGCAGCAGTGACAGAAGCACAAAATGTAAAGACTTCGTTGGAGAATGCGGTTACCAATGGAGAAAATGCAAAAAAAGAATTGGAAGCCATGGGTGATCAGGGAAATGAAGCGCTTCATTTACTGACACAAATAATGGATAGTGCGAAACAGGGAATTTCTTCTATGGGTGGTGTTTCCGATCAGATTACATCTGTTGTATCCACACTTGCAGAAGAACCTGCTATTTCTTTTACACCAGTAGACAGCAGTATAACAAGCCAGGGAGATGCTTTGGATGTTGCGCTTTCTCAAGTGTTGAACAGTGCTTCCGGACTTCAAGGTAGTATTACATCATCCTCTGATACTCTTATCAGCGATTTTGATGCGATTAATGGGCAGGTGCAGGTGATCACTGATCTTTTGCAACAACAGATGGAAGAAGATAAAGAAAAAGATGCTGCTGATTCCTTCGAAGATATTTCCGATGAAAATGCTGATTCGTCGGTATCAGGTAAAATACAGGGAGCGACGAACAGTGGTGAGGTATTTGGGGATATTAATGTGGCGGGTATTGTAGGATCCATGTCTGTGGAGTATGATTTTGACCCGGAGGATGACCTGACAAAGGATGGTTCCCGTTCTCTTGATTTTCAATATAGAACGCTGGCGGTTGTTACGGACTGTATCAATGAAGGGGAAATTCTGGCAAAGAAAGATTATGCTGGTGGCATCGTGGGACGGATGGATCTTGGTGCGGTTAAAGCATGTGAAAATTATGGTACAATAGAAAGTTCCAGTGGAGATTATATAGGAGGTATCGCTGGTATCTCACGGGCGACCATTCGAAACTGCTATGTGAAATGTTCGCTTTCAGGCGGTAACTATGTGGGTGGTGTAACAGGAGCCAGTGAAGAAAATACGGTGGTATCCGGATGTTATACTCTAGTGGATATCACGGATGCCGAGCGGTATTTTGGCGCTGTCTCTGGCACGGAATCTGGAGAATTCACCGAAAATTATTATGTATCGGATACTCTTGCAGGACTTGGTCGAATTAGTTATGCAGGAAAAGCGGAACCTCTTCCATTTGAAACCTTTGCTCAGGTGGAGAGTATTCCGGAGAAAATGACACAATTTATTTTACGTTTCCTTGTGGAAGATGAAGAGATTAAGTCGCAATCTTTTTCTTATGGAGATTCTTTTGATGCAGACGTTTTTCCAGAGATTCCGGTAAAAGACGGTTACTATTCTTTCTGGGATACGCAGGATTTGATAGAACTTCATTTTGATAAGACGGTGACAGCAAAATATGAAAGGTATGTATTGACTCTTCCTTCACAGACAACTCGGGAAAGTGGACGTTCGGTTTTTTTGGTAGATGGTGATTTTGATGGAAATGCGACTTTAACTGTTTTTGATGCGGAGGAAACGGAATGGATTCATGGAAAAAAAGCGGAAGAACAGTGGACATTGTTTTGTTCTGATGATTCACAGGATAGTTATACGGTTAGATATCTTTCGCCTGAGGAAAAAGCGGAAGGCTATGATGTTTATGTGAAAACGGATGGACAATGGGAAAAAGCGGATTGCGTTACTTTTGGCAGTTATCTTGTATTTCCCGTTTTGACAGCAGAGGCAGAAATAGCAATTATTCCTGTTAATAATATGTGGTTGGCATGGCTTTTGATTGGGCTTGGAGTTTTGCTTCTGTTTATTATTCTGATTCTTGTAATGAGAAAGCAGCGCAGAAAGAAGAAAAAAAAGTTATCTAAGCAAAAGAAAACGGATGAACCGATACCCTCGACGCCAAATCCTAAAAAACATATCAGAGGAAGGAAGAAAAGAAGATGGATTCCAATACTGATGGTTGTTCTTCTTGCAATAATTGCAACCGGTGTATTTGTTGTTATAAAAATGGGAGCCTTTATGAATGCCTATGAGCTTTTGCAAGAATTTTCTGGCAGATCAGAATATGCTATGACTCTGTCTTTGGATATTGAACTGGATGACCAGATAAGCAATGCGGATATTAGTATCACGAAGACACAGATGGATGGGCATACCGTAACTAGTATCCAAAATGACGGAATCACCCTTTATTATGCTGATGGTGCAGTTATTATGGAAAATGGAAAAGCCTATCAGATTAGTGAACTCTATCCAGATTATTCGTCTCTTCTGGAAGAAACAGCAAAGATATTTCAGAATCTTTCCTTTACTACAAACCGAAGCGGAGGGAATACAATTTGTACGCTTACGGCGGAAGGCGAATATGCAAGAAATTTATTGAAAATTCTGATTCCAGAACAGATTGAAAATCTGTCGGATACACAGAAATTGACGGTAGAACTTACTTCAGCAAATGATGAAATACAGTCTCTGTGTTTTTCTTCAGAGGGAACTTTAATTGATGATGAAAAAACACCGTATGTTATTTCTGCTGAATTAAAACCGGCTGCGATGGACGAATCTATTGCTATACCTGAAGCGGTTAAAGAAGCGGTAAACTATGGGGAAACGGAAAGGGGAACAACTATTTCGGAAGATCTTTTCCGATTGCTCTGCGCTTGGACTGATTTGAATAAGGAAGAATCTTTTTCAGCAGATGTTGCGTTAGGTGTGGAATGCAGTCCAATTTCGCTAAATGAGGATATGAAATATGAACAAGCGAATGTGGACGGTAAAAAAATCAGTAGCATTCGTAAAAATGACTTTACGCTCTACTTCTCAGATGGTATATTCTGTGATCAAAATGGTGTATGTCTGAATGAGGAGGACAATGAATTAATAGATCGTGCAAATCTTTTAAAGGTTTTGTATCAGATTTGTATGAATGGGGAATTTAAATGTTCAGATACCGGAAATGATACTTGGCTTTATACATTAACGTTGGATGAAGATGCAATGAAAGAGGTGGTTTATGCTGCAGCACCAGAGGTGGAGGAATTACCTGTTACATTGACTTCCGGAAATATTCAGATTATGGTAAAGGGTAGCTCTATTACAGAACTTGACTGTAGCAGTATGGGAGGATTGGATCCGCTGGTGGAAGTGGCACCTGTAACAGTATCTGTGAAAATGAGATTTACACATAATAGTGGAGCGGAGGTTCCGAATGCAGTTAAAAATCAATTGATCCAGGAGAGGACGGAGGAAAATGGCAAATAAAATCATTTGTATTGCCCGGGAATTTGGAAGTGGAGGGCATGAGATTGCAGTCAGAACAGCTAGTAAACTTGGAATACGGGTTTTTGAAAAGGATTTGCTTCATCTTGCTTGTAAGTATGGGGAATTATCTGAAAAGATAATGGAATCTGCCGATGAAACGGCAACCAATCCGTATCTCTTTCGGACTGTTCACGAGGGAAATTATCATGTTACCAGAGGTCTTCCTACTTCGGAAGTGTTGTTTCAGCTGCAAAGTCATGAGATAAAAAAAATTGCGCAGCAGGAAAACTGTATATTTGTAGGTCGATGCGCCGATTTTGTGCTTCGGGAGGAAGATGTTAAGATGCTAAAGGTCTTTATCCGGGCACCGATAGAATGGCGGATTAAGCGGAAAATGCAGCAGGAACACATTGGTCTGGAAAAAGCAACGCATCTTGTCCATAAAATGGATAAGAGGAGAAAAAAATATTATGAATTTTATACCGGCCAGGCTTGGGGAGATCCCGAATACTATGATATTTGTATTGACACAGGGATAACTAGCTTTGAAGAGGTAATAACTTCGATTTGTTCTTTGTATAAGTATTTGTAATTTGAATTGCTTATTTATTTCATTTTTAAGAAAACGGATCAAATAATTTGTATTTGTGGTGATTTAACTGAGATGCACAAGAACCATAATAGAAAATATGTGGGAATATTGAGAAATCAATATTCCCATTTTCATATTCTTTTGCTACAAGAAATTTTGTCTAACTATGTTGAATTTGTTGGACTAATGTGTTAAATTAAAAGGCAATGGGAAAATGGAAATAACTGGGAATGATCTATAGGTGGGAGGAATGCATGTGGTGCGAGAATATTTGGAACAAAACGTATATGAAGCGCTGCAAAGCCGTCTCAAATTCATATTTGAAGAATTTGATAATATTTATATTTCTTTTTCTGGAGGAAAAGACAGCGGTCTGCTATTAAATTTAGTGTTGGATTATCGGAATAAATATTATCCGCAAAAAAAACTGGGAGTATTTCATCAGGATTTTGAAGCTCAATATACTGTGACGACAGAATATATAGAAAGAACCTTTGAAAGGATTAAAGATCAGGTAGAACCTTATTGGGTATGTCTTCCGATGGCAACAAGGACTGCTTTGAGTAGTTATGAAATGTATTGGTATCCGTGGGATGACACAAAAGAAGATATCTGGGTACGGGAAATGCCGGATAAAGAATATGTGATTAGTCTAAAAAACAATCCAATGACAACATATCGGTATCGGATGCATCAAGAAGATCTTGCAAAACAGTTTGGCAGATGGTATCGAATGATCCATGAGGATAAAAAAACGGTTTGTCTTTTGGGGATACGTGCGGATGAGTCTTTGCAACGATATAGTGGCTTTTTAAACAAAAAATATGGATATAAGGGAGAATGTTGGATCAGTCGTCAATTTAAAGATGTGTGGTGTGCCTCACCACTCTATGATTGGACGGTGAATGATGTTTGGCACGCCAATTATCTATTTCAGTATGATTATAATCATTTGTATGATCTCTATTATAAAGCTGGGCTGAATGTTTCACAGATGCGAGTGGCTTCTCCGTTTAATGATTATTCTAAAGATTCTTTAAATTTATACCGGGTAATTGATCCGGAGATATGGGTCAAATTGGTGGGAAGGGTACGTGGAGCTAATTTCTCTTGTATATATGCAAAAACGAAAGCAATGGGATATAGAAATATCACGTTGCCGAAAGGGCATACATGGAAGTCGTATACACTATTTTTGTTGGATACGCTTCCGGCTCGTCTCCGTAATAATTATGCAAAAAAGTTCAATACATCCATTCAGTTTTGGCATGAGACAGGCGGAGGGCTGGATGAAGAGGCGATTCAGGAGCTGGAAGAACATGGATATCAGATTCGCAGAAATGGTGTATCCAATTATACAAAAAATAAAAAAACAAGGATTGTCTTTATTGGTAAAATTCCGGATGATACAGATGATATTAAATCCACAAAAGATGTTCCGAGCTGGAAACGTATGTGTTACTGTATTTTGAAAAATGATCATATTTGCAGATTCATGGGATTTGGAATGACAAGACAACAGCAAAAACGTGTGGATGCCATACGGCGTAAGTATAAGAGTATAGAGGAGATAGAATATGGAGTTTAAAAGTCCTGTATATAATGTTATCGCAGTTCCGATCGAAAAAATTATACCGAATACATATAATCCCAATGCCGTTGCTCCGCCGGAAATGAAGCTTTTGTACGAGAGCATAAAAGCAGACGGATATACGATGCCGATTGTCTGTTACTATGCCAAATCGAAAGATGTATATATTATAGTGGATGGTTTTCACAGATATCGAATTATGTTGGAACATAAAGATATTTATGATCGGGAAAAGGGGTTACTGCCGGTATCTGTGATCGATAAACCGTTGGATCAGCGAATGGCCAGTACGATTCGCCATAATAGGGCCAGAGGTACCCATGATGTGGATTTGATGAGTAATATTGTCAAGGAACTCCATGAGTTGGGACGTTCAGACGCCTGGATTTCCAAACATTTAGGTATGGATAAAGATGAAATATTGCGGTTAAAGCAGATTACAGGGTTGACTTCTTTATTTAAAGATGTTCAGTTCGGTAAAGCTTGGAGACCTATAGAAAATGATGATTGAATATGATCACGGGATAACTTTGATCTCATGGGAAACCAGATTCCTATAGGAATAACGGAAATTTGAGTAAAAAAAGATCAATATGGCAGAATGGAAAAAGATATCTTAAAAATTGATTTTTCCATTCTGTTTTTGTTTTAATAAATATCTGAAATGAATTTTCATTTTTTATAGGGAATGCTATAATTTTAAAAACAGAATAGTGGATAGGGTGTAATAAAAATAGAAATTCTGTATTAAAGGAGGAATTATACTTGAAATTTATTCATTTATCGGATTTACACATCGGAAAACGTGTTCATGAATTTTCTATGTTGGAAGATCAGAAATATATATTGGAACAAATTTTAAAAATCATTCAGGATGAAAAACCGGATGGAGTTATTTTAGCCGGAGACTTGTATGATAAACCTGTTCCCTCTGCGGAAGCCGTTTCTGTGCTGGATGATTTTTTTACAAAACTGGCAGATGAAAAATGTAAAGTGTTTGCTGTCAGTGGAAACCACGACAGTGCGGAGCGGATTGCTTTTGGCGCAAAATTAATGAGTGGCAGAGGGGTCTATGTCTCACCGGTTTATGAAAAAAAAATTGAACCAATCCGGATGGAAGATGATTATGGTACAATTAATGTCTATCTATTGCCTTTTATTAAACCGGCAATTGTAAAACGTTTTTTTGAAAAAGAACTGATTTCTACATATCAAGATGCACTTCAAGCCGCTGTTTCAGAAATGAAACTTGTAAGTAGTGAGAGAAATATTTTGGTGGCACATCAATTCGTTACAGGAGCCAGGTGCTGCGAATCAGAAGAAATATCGGTCGGAGGAATTGATCAGGTAGATGCATCGGTGTTTCAGGAATTTGACTATGTGGCATTGGGACATATCCATAGTCCCCAGCATGTTGGAAGAAGAGAAGTACGTTATTGCGGTACCCCATTGAAATATTCTTTTTCGGAAGCGAATCAGGAAAAATCGGTGACAGTAATTGAAATGAAGGAAAAGGGAAATCTCATAATCAGAATTGTTCCTTTGAAACCTCTTCATGATATGAGAATAATCAGGGGAACATATGAAGAAGTGACGAATCGTGCTTTTTATCAGGAAATGAATACAAAAGATTATATGCAAATTATTTTAACGGATGAAGAAGATATTTTGGATGGATTTCAGAAGTTACGTATCATATACCCTAATCTGATGTTTTTGGAATATGATAATACAAGAACAAGACAAAATCAGTCCATAGAAGGAGCGGAAGCAATAGAAGAAAAAACAGAATTGGAGTTATTTGAGGAATTTTTCGAACTCCAGAATAACCAGAAAATGAATGACGAACAAAAGTTGTTTGTAAAGGGCATCATGGAAGAAATTCATGATAGAGAACAGGAATGAGTCACAGGAGGAAAGAATGAAACCAATCAAATTAATTATAAGTGCATTTGGTCCATATGCTCAGAAAACGGTAATCGATTTTGAACAATTAGGAGGGCATGGATTGTTTTTGATAACAGGAGATACCGGTGCTGGAAAGACAACGTTATTTGATGCCATTACCTTTGCTTTATATGGAGAAGCCAGTGGGTCAGTAAGGGAATCGGGAATGTTTCGAAGCAAGTATGCTGATAAAGATACGCCAACTTTTGTAGAGCTAATGTTTTCTTACCGGGAAAAGAGGTATTGCGTGAGACGTAACCCGGAATATATGCGCCCAAAAGCAAGAGGAGAAGGAAATACCGTTGAAAAAGCAGATGCTGTACTATATTTTCCCGACGACCGTCAACCGGTAACGAAAACAAAAGAAGTTACAAGGGCAGTAACGGAACTTATGGGGATGGATTATCGCCAGTTTACACAAATTGCCATGATCGCTCAGGGGGATTTTCAGAAATTGCTTTTAGCAAGTACACAGGAAAGGGGAGAAATATTTCGGCAGATTTTTCATACCGGTTTTTATCAAGAAGTGCAGAAAACTTTGTGGGAGGCTGCGAAAACACGCAAAGAAGTCTATGATGAAAGAAAAAGAAGTATTATACAGTATTTAAATGGAATTGTGTGTGAAGAAGAGGCGGAAACGATAAAATTAGAAGAAATGAAATCAGTTGGATTTGAAGGAAAGCTGGAAGAATCCCTTGCGTTCCTTTCTTCTCTTTTGGAAAAAGAAACAAGTTGTTTGACCGGGTTGGAAAAGAGAGGAAGTGAATTGGATGCTTTGATTCAAGAAACGGATCGAAATCTTGGACAAGTTCAGCAAAAAAGGCAAATGGAAAAACAATTAAAAGAAAAACAAGATGAATGGAACCGTCTTCTGCCAGAATGGAAGAAAAGTCAAGATACCTTTGAGCGTGTTATGGCACAAAAGGAAGAACAGGAATGTTTGACTGTTATGATTCAAGAGGAAGAGGCAAAACAAAAAGATTCCGTTTATTTGGAAGAAATAGAGAAAAAACTTTTTGCAAAGGAACGTGAAATAGAAAAAAATACATTATGTCTTCAGGAAGCAAAAAAAGACTTATCTGATCGAAAAAAAGAAAAAGAAAAAGAAGTGGAAGAGGCAGATACGCTAAAAAATGTAGGTGAGCAAGGCATTCAATTGGAAAATAAGAAAAGAACGCTGGAAGAGATTCAAAAGGAATATGGTTCATTATTGAATGAAGAACAGCAGTTGGCAGATCAGTCTGCCACTATTTTAGCGCAGTTAAAGCAGGAGAGAAAAAGGAAAAATGAACTGGAGCTTTCTGTAAATAAGATAGATGAAACAATAGAAAAATTGAACGGTAGTGATACAGAACTGGCTTCGTTACAAGAACGGATAGAACAACAGGAAGTGAAAAAGAAGGAGTGGGAACAGTCAAAAAATGATTTGGATCAACTAAATCAGAATATCAAAGCGGTACAGGAGGAATATACAAAGAGTCTGAATGAGAAAAAAGAGAAAAACAAGGAATTGGATTTTATTTTGACACAAAAAGAAACTGTCATTTTTGCGCGGGAAAAAGAAAAAGAAGCCAAAAGAGAAGTAGAGGAGCTGGAACAGGAAAAGAAGGATTTTTTAAACCTGAAAGAATTATACGAGAAGGCATTGGAAGAAAAAAAAGAAGAGGAAAGTCTTCTTAATGCGGAAAAAGAAAAGGAAAAACAACAACAGACAGAAAAAGAACAAGACCAAGCAGAATGGGAACAAGTGAAAGATGTTTCTGTCAGAAAAGTGCAATTGGAAAAGGAATACGACAGGATCAATCAGGAAAAGAAACGTCTCGAACAATTAAAAGAGCAAATACAGAATTTACATGTGTGGGAGAAAGAAAAAAAGGAAAAACAGGAGATTTATCAAATATATGCTAAAAGACGACATCAGCTTGTCATGGAATATGAAAAAATGGAACAACTTTTTTGGGATGCCCAGGCAGGAATTTTGGCTATGGATTTGTCAGAGGGAATGCCATGTCCTGTTTGCGGAGCGATTCATCATCCAAGTTTGGCCGTTCTTCCGGCAAAAGTTCCTCAACGAGAGGAAATGGAACAAAAAAAGGCAGAATTATCTATGGAAGAAGATAGAGTACAGGAGATCAGTAATCGAATTGCATTTCTGCGAAGTCAAATAGAGCAGAAAAAAGAAGAGCTTTCTCGTGAATGGATGATGGATATTGGTTCAATGAGTGAGACAGAGAAAATTTCTATGATAAATCAAATATCCCATGATTGGAATGAAAAAAACAAAGAATACGAAAAGAGACAAGCAGTTATTCTCTGGGAAGAGGACAGAAGGAATGAATTGGAGGAATGCGACAAAAAAAGAACGGAAGCATTGGTAAGAACACAGAAAGCAATTCAGGAACGAAAAGAAAAAATAAAAGGGACAGAATCCGCGATTGAAAGTATGAATCGTCAGCTCAAACAACAAATTTCCCGGCAACAATGGAAAGAACATGTTTCAACTTTTGTTTCTGTATGGCTGAGAGAAGAAAAGAAAGAAGCTGATGTGACTGTGTTAAATGACCTCGAAAAACAATTGGAAAAAGAAAAGATTTTGAAAGAAAAGATGTGGAAATGTGAAAAAGAACACGTTTCTCTTTTGAATCAATATGAAGAGAAAGAAGCATATATATCTGCTGAAATGAAACGATGGGAGGAAAAAGAAAGAGAAAAACAGAATGAAGATTCTGCATTGCGGGGAAAACAGATGGGATTACTGAAAAGTATTGAAAACAGTTTGCAAAAATCAATTGATGATTCTGATAATGAGAATCCGGATATTTGGGAGAAAGAATTGCTTAGCGCCATTAATGGGATAAGGGAGGAGCTGGAAGAGGCAAAAAGACGAGAACGGATTCTTTTAGAAAATGTGCAGGAAATTACCAGACTGGAGCAACAGAAAAGTGAGATTAATAGGGAACAGAATGATGTTCAAAGCAGTGTTCAAAGCCTGGAAAAGGAAAAGGCTAAATTGGAAAGCAGGCAGGCACAGGCTGCTATGCAAATAAAAAAATATTTGGAAAAGAAAGATACTCCCTGGGAAAAAACAAAAATATGGGAAGGAACGGTTTCTGAGCTTTCTTATGAAGAATATAAAAATGTGAAAGAAAAAGTATTGCGTATGCTTGATGATACACTGAACCATCTTCAAAATGAGATAGATGATAACGAAAATGCCATAAGGCATAGAATGTTTTTGGAACAACAAATGAAAACAACGGAAAACAGAATACATCAGGCAGAGGAAAAAATTCATAACTATGAAAAGCAGGGAATGGGTCTGGAAACAGAATGGAAAACTTTAACGGAGCAAATGGAACAAATAAAGGAACATTTAGGAGGAAGAACCAAAGAAGAAATAATGTTTTCTTTGGAAGAACTGAGAAAAAAACAGGATGAGTGGAAAAGGGAAAAAATGAAATGGGAAAGACAGGCAGAGCAGGCAAAAAAAGAAGAAGCGGCATGTCGTTCTGCCATTGATCTATTGCAAAATCAAATTTCCAGTTTTATATGCGGATCGGAAGAAGAAATTCTGAGTCAAAAAGAAAACTATCAAAAAGAAAAAAATGAAATTTCTCAAAGGCAAAGGAAAATATATGCGCAAAATCAGACCAATAGGGGGATTTTTCAAAAGGTCAAAGATGGAAACGATATCATGGTAAAGGCGGAAAAAGAGTATATGTGGATAAAAAATTTATCCGACACTGCCAATGGGAAATTGAATGGGAAAAGAAAGATTGAATTGGAAACATATATTCAGATGACATATTTTGATCGGATTCTCCGTAGGGCAAATTTGCGTCTTATGACAATGAGCAGTGGCCAATATGAATTGAAACGTCAAGAAGAGGGGGATAGTAAAAAAGAAAAAGGGGGATTAGAATTAAATGTGATTGATCATTATAATGGAAGTGAGCGAAGTGTTAAGACTCTTTCCGGAGGAGAATCCTTTCAGGCTTCGTTGTCCCTTGCCCTTGGATTATCCGATGAAATGCAGTCACATACCGGAGGAATCTGCCTGGATGCTATGTTTGTGGATGAAGGATTTGGTTCCCTGGATGAAGAGGCATTGAACCAGGCAATGCGTGCACTTAACGGATTGACCCAGGGAAATCGAATGGTGGGTATCATATCCCATGTGGCAGAATTAAAAGACCGTATTGAAAAGAAAATTATTATTACAAAAAAACTTGGACAGGATGGAATCGGAAGCAGTGTAGAAATATGTGGGATTGACATATAAAAGAAATTTGTTATAATGAAATTATTCGCGCGGAGGGTAAGTCATTCGTAAGAAATGATGAGCTGGATAAGGCAACAGATTGAGATATCTGTTCTTTATCCGGCTCTTTTTTTACTTTATAGGAAAGTTCGATTTTTATTGAAACTATAAATGAAAAGAGCCCGCACAAAGTCGGGCACAAGAATAAGATGACACCGGTTAGAAGATGTAAAAACCTTCTACACCAGCCTCATCGGCAAATAAA
>JAPFDH010000115.1 GCA_026169045.1 Lachnospiraceae bacterium
ATTTATTTGCCGATGAGGCTGGTGTAGAAGGTTTTTACATCTTCTAACCGGTGTCATCTTATTCTTGTGCCCGACTTTGTGCGGGCTCTTTTCATTTATAGTTTCAATAAAAATCGAACTTTCCTATAAAGTAAAAAAGAGGATGCTGTAAAAGCATCCTCTTCCTGTTTTCTCATCTTTTTAACGTGATACTACGGTTACACTTACCTGGCTGTCACTGACATGCTCACTGTTCATCTCCAAATCATACTGCATATTCAGCTCCAGTTTGTTCTCCGATTCATTCACCCGTATCTGCTCCGCGTAGATTCCTATTTCTATTTGTCCGAATGGTGTGGAATAAATACTTGTATTTTTTTTGCCTGTTTCAAAAAACATCTGCACACTTGCCAGTCCCTTTTTTGTAATTTCCACTGTCTCATCATAAATTTTTATCATATTGCTGACCTTTTGGTCTTCCACTACTTCTTCATACAGCACATAATGTTTGCCATTTTTCTTATAATACTTTCCATTTGTCATGATCTCCAAACTGTCACTGTCATCCATTGCCATCTGGAGACCCTTAATGGTTATCAGTACATCTGTCGTCATCATATGTATACTCCTCTATATTAATCTGATGGGCCTGATGAATTTCAAAAGACAAAATGGAATTGGCGAATTTTTGAATTTTTTCCGGAGAGTCACTGACATAAAATTCATACTGACTGGCAATGTTGTCTGAATGCTCTTCCCGGATCAAGTCCTCCCATTCCAGCACACGACGCAGTTGTACTGCTGTTTCATATGCCGGATTTACCAGGCTGACCCCATCTCCGATGGTACGTTTGATCGTGGAACGAATCAATGGATAATGTGTACATCCCATAATCAATGTATCTATTTCTTTTTCCTTCAGCTCTTTTAAGTACCGTCTCGCAATTTCATCGGTGACACTGTCATGCCATAATCCTTCTTCCACTAAAGGAACAAATAACGGGCAGGCTTTTCCGATAACCTCAAACGACGAATTCAGCTGTTTTAAATAACTGGCATACAATCCGCTTTTTATCGTACCTTCTGTTCCTATTACACCAATTCTTCCATTTTTTGTCGCTGCCGCTGCTACTCTGGCTCCAGGTTCCACAACACCTATAACAGGAATATCTGTTTCCCTGCTGATTTCCTCCAACGCATATACTGTGGCAGTATTACACGCCACTACCACAGCCTTTACTTTTTGTGTCTTCAAAAACTCCATGATTTGCCTGGCATAATGGAGAACGGTTTCTTTCGATTTGCTTCCATAGGGAACTCTGGCAGTATCCCCGAAATATACAATTCTCTCATCAGGGATCTGTCTTATGATCTCTCTGACAACGGTCATCCCCCCGACTCCGGAATCAAATACGCCAACCGGTGCATTCCTATCCATGTTCCTATTCCTCCATATTCCGGCCAATGGCCATATTTTCTGCGTTAGATTTTATCTCAGTTTTGTCTTTGCCATATCAATCAACCGCTGAATCAGTTCTTTCTTTTCTATTCCCTTTGCCTCCCAAAGCATAGGATACATACTGATTGCTGTAAATCCTGGCAGCGTATTGATCTCATTAAATACAATACCATCTTTATCCAGGAAAAAGTCTACTCTGGCCAATCCGCTTCCATCCACAGCATGGAAAATTCTTACAGCTGCATCTCTCACCTGTTCTTCTATGCCATCTCCCAGATCCGGATGTACATCAGTTCTGGATTCTGAATTTACATATTTTGCATCAAAATCATAAAATTCGGCTGCTGATAAAATTTCTCCAACCCCAGAAGCAATCGCATCCTCATTTCCCAAAACCGCACATTCAATTTCTCTTCCCACAATCGTCTCTTCTACCAAAATCTTGGAATCATGTTTTGCCGCCTCAAGCAACGCTTTTTCCAGTTCTTCACGGTTTTCAGCCTTATTGACACCTTTGGAAGAACCGGCACATGACGGTTTTACAAAGACAGGATATGGAAGATTTTTCTCGATTTTATCCAATACTGCTTCCATTTGTCCCAATTCTTTTCTGTGGACACCCACGTAGTTAGCCTGACGGATTCCCAGAGTATCTACAATAATCTTCGTGTACAATTTATCCATAGAAACTGCAGATGCCAGTACACCGCATCCTACATACGGAATCTGTGCCAACTCCAAAAGCCCCTGAATCGTCCCGTCTTCTCCATATAAACCATGGAGTACCGGAAATACCACATCCACAGGTACTTCAGAAAATCCCTTTTCATCCAGCAAACAAATTACCTTCTTTGTCGCATCCGGTGAAAGAACTGCCTGCACATCCGATTTTCTCCAGCTTCCATCTTTGATCTGCTCCACAGAATCCGCTTTCACCCAATGTCCTTCTTCTGTTATTCCAATCAAAATCAAATGATACTTTTCCTGATCAATACAATCTACAATATTTACAACCGACATACAAGAAATTTCATGTTCGGATGACTGGCCGCCAAATAATACTGCCATTGTTTTCTTTTCCATTTCTATTCTCCTTTTCATCCTTTTTCATTTCTATTTGTAACTATTCAGAAACATGATGTTTTTGCGAATGAGCTCTGAATGATTACTTCTATATCTTGATGGATCATCCATCGATACTGTAATTCTTAAGCGTTTTTCCAATGTCCAACGTCATTTTACTATTTTTCTTCTTTTAATTCAATGGCATTTTCGTTTAAAATCCAAACTTTCGTCAATACTCCAATTGTAACGGAATACCAATTTCTTTTTTCTTCTGTTATATAAAATAAAATACGTGCAGTACATCATTCCAGGTACTCTGCGCAGAAAAGAGGTTCTTTATCATGAAATTATCCGTCAAACAAGTATTTCTACATATCCTTCTTCCCATTGCTTGTTTCCTGTTTCCCATTTTCTTTTTCTTTTCTCAGGAAAATTACAGCCATGCTTCTTCTGAAGAATTGGCTGAAAAGCTTCTGCGTTTCCATGTTATTGCCAACAGTGACTCTCAAGAAGATCAGGCTGTAAAACTAAAAGTAAAAGAAAATATTCTTTCTTTTCTCTCCCCATCCTTATCTTATGCTGATGACAAAGAAGAAGCAAAACAGATTATTTCTTCTCAAATGGACGAAATTTTATCGATTGCCCAAACCACACTGGCTGAAAATGGGTTTTCTTATTCCGCACAAGCATTTCTCACCTATTGTGAATTTCCTGTAAAATCCTATGGTGATCTTGTCTTTCCTGCCGGAACCTATGAAACATTTCAAGTCATTCTTGGAGATGGGAATGGAAAAAACTGGTGGTGTGTTATGTATCCTCCCTTATGCTTTGTGGATGCCTCCTTCGGTACTGTCCCCGAAGAATCAAAAAATCAATTGTCCACACTTCTAACAGAAGATACGTATGAGTCGATTCAATCCTCCGCATCAGAAAACGATTCCATTCCATTTCGTTTCGGAATATTTACGTTTTTCAATGATCTTTTTCATCTTTCTTAATTGATCTTTGTACATTTGAAATGGTATACTATACACAATCAGACAAAAAATTTTTTCCGATTTTTGGAAAACCTATTTTCTTAATTTCTTTTACAGAAAGGAGACCCGCTTATGAATGAACAGATGAAAAAAATTGCTCAGGCGCTTTCTATCAACAAGGAAAATGCCGGTTTATGGATTCAATTGATTCTCTGTATCTTGGCAATCCTGATCATTTGCCGAAGAAGTTTATTCTCCGTGTCTGTCAATAGCAAATCATCTAAGAAAAAATAAAAGAATGATCCAACAGTACCCAACGATGGGAAACACGCTTTGCGAGTTTCTCACGTTCGCGGACAGCCGCCGTATGCTATGCAAGCATCCGCGCACGGCTCGTTGTCTACGCGCAAAAGAAAAGAATTCAGCCATGTACATCTGTTTTCGATCTACTTGGCTGAATTCTTTTTACTTTTCACTGAAAATTGTTTATGCCCGTCTAATACTCTGTCCGTTTGAAGCAGAAGTTTTTCTGGATTCCGTTAAATTCTTCAAAACAGTCGTCTCCTGATTATCTATGTGGACCCGAATCGCTTTTTTCGCTTCCGCTACATCATTGCGCTCCAATGCATCCATAATCATTTTATGCTCTTCCACCAAAATATGACGCTTTTCTTTATCTTTAATATATTCCAGACGATAACGATACATCTGTTCCCGCAAATTGTTAAGCATCTGCTCCAACTTCTGATTCTGCGTTGCATGATAAATTACATCATGAAATGCTTCATCTTTTTGAGCAATTCCAATCAGATCTTTATTTTCAATGGAAGATGAAAAAGCCCGATAAGCCCGTTTTAATTCATCTCTTTGTTCCTGTGTAATCCGCTTACATGCCAGTTCCACTGCCAGCTCTTCCATCGCCCTGCGTACTTCCAAGACATCTCTCATACTTTTTTCTGAGATACTGGCCACTTCCGCCCCTTTTCTCGGAATCATTATAACAAGGCCTTCCAATTCCAGTTTTCGAATTGCCTCCCTAATCGGAGTGCGGCTGACACCCAAACGTTCTGCCAGAGCTACCTCCATCAAGCGTTCCCCCGGTGCCAATTCACCTTTCAATATTCCCTGACGAAGTGTATTAAATACCACGTCACGCAATGGTAAATATTCATTCATTGTTACTTTTAAAGAATCTTTCATATCTTATTTACGGATTTCCTCTCTAAATTTTATCATCACTTTTAAATTTGGGTCAGATCTATGGCATACTCAATACGTAACATTGTACACATCACTCAAATATACCACTGCTGCCATATGGCTTTTTTTCAACTCATAAAATGTCTGCTTCGCAGCTGTCAGATCAGTATAAAGACCAAACACGGTAGGACCGCTTCCGCTCATCATGGCTCCCACGGCTCCCCGCTCCATCATAAACTGTTTGATCTGATCAATAATCGGATAAGCCGGAATGGTAACAGACTCTAAAACATTACCCATAAGATTTGCCATACCATTGAAATCACCGGCTGCCATTGCTTCAATGAATCCGTCCACATCCGGATGACTGGAAAGTTCATCCACCTTTAAATTTCCATAGACAAATTTTGTGGAAACATTTACAGGCGGTTTTGCAATCAAAACAAAACATTGCGGACAGGCAGGCAGTCTTGTAAGACGTTCCCCGATTCCCTCTGCCAATGCGGTTCCACGCATCAGACAATACGGAACATCAGCGCCGATTTTCACCCCTAGCTCCATCATTCTATCCAATGTCAATCCCAAATGAAACAATTTATTAATTGCAAAAATAACAGCTGCCGCATCGGAACTTCCTCCCGCCATTCCCGCAGCGACCGGAATATATTTATACAGATCAATATCCAGTCCTTCTTTGATTTCAAATTCATCCACCAAAAGTTTAGCTGCCTTATAAACCAAATTGTTTTCATTGACCGGAAGATAGCTTAGATTTGTTACAATACGGATTCCAGGTTCTTTCGTCACTTTTATGTTTAATTTATCAAAAATATTTAATGTCTGCATTACCATGCGCACGTCGTGATAACCATCTTCTCGTTTTCCAAGTACGTCCAGAGCAAGATTAATCTTTGCCAAAGCCCGTAAACGTAGTTCTCTCATAGTGTATTTTCCTCCCTGAACCGTCACAAAACGTTCGGTTCATTTTCTTTCCTTTTTATTTTACCAGAAGCGTATCCATTTCAGCGTATTTTGTATACAGTATTATTATAATAAAAGTTACTGAAATTTCAAGTACTGTTATTTTTTTAACATATACTTTTATTTTCAAAACTCATTCCTTGTAACAGTTCAGCCATAGGGCTGTAAAGGGAGAGAAAATTATGCTTGCATAATTTTTCGACCGGTCAGACCTATGAGCTGAGCGCCTGTAAATGAGTAAAACAGTGGCGACAGCCACAATAAGCACGTAGTGCAGTTTTACGAATGGCACGGGCTGAACTGTTACCATTCCTTCCCCAAATATCCTTGATTCTCTTGCGAATTACGCCTGTTGTATGATATGATAACCACAAACAACAATAAAAAAATCTATGGCATATGATTTTTACCATAGAAAAGATTGGAGTATTCTATGTATCATTTTTTTGTTTCTTCCCACCAAATTATGGAAAACAATGTCACCATAGAAGGCACTGATGTAAATCATATACGAAATGTTCTTCGATTAAAGCCAGGAGAAATCATTCTCATCAGCGATGAAACGCAAACAGACTACCGCTGTGAATTATCTGAGATAACGAGTGATTCTGTCACCGCCTCCATTCTGTCCAAAGAACAGGATAATCATGAATTACCGGCCCGGATTTATCTGTTTCAGGGACTTCCGAAATCCGATAAAATGGAATGGATTATCCAAAAAGCAGTGGAATTAGGCGTCTATCAGATTATTCCCGTATCCATGAAAAACTGTGTTGTAAAACTGGATTCCAAAAAAGCGGATTCCAAATTACGACGTTGGAATGCTATCGCAGAAAGTGCCGCAAAACAGTCTAAGCGCAGTATGGTTCCTCAAATCACTCCGGTTCAAACCTTTTCAGAGGCAGTTTCTTCTTACTCATTCTTATCCAAAAATCTGATGGCATATGAAAATGCCAGAGGAATGGCCGCGACAAAAGAACAGATGGAATCTATAAAGCCTGGCATGCAGATCGGGATCTGGATCGGACCGGAAGGTGGCTTTGATCCTAAAGAAGTGGAACTTGCCATACAGCACACGATCCTTCCCATTAGTTTGGGAAAACGTATTCTGCGAACAGAAACGGCCGGCATTACTGCTCTTTCTCTTCTCATGTACCATTTGGAAATCTGATTATTTTTTATTTATAAAAAACCGTTGGAATGCATTCATACATTCCAGCGGATTTTTTTCATTATTTTTTTCTGGCTATAACAGAAACCCATTCTCCCTGATGCCTTACTTCTATCACTTCAAATGCATCATTTTGAGAAAATGCCTCTTTAACAGCTTCTTCCTTCATATCAATAATACCGGAGGTGATAAAGATTCCTCCTTTTTTCAGATGAGGCGGAACTTCTTTTTGCAACGGAATAATGACATCTGCTAAAATATTGGCAACAACGATATCGTATTTCTCATATCCCACCGCATCCTTAATTTCCTTTTCATCAATCAGATTACCTGTCAGCACCTGGAAACGAGATGGATCAATATCATTGGATTCCATATTCTCCTTGGATGCTGTAATCGCATTCTCATCCAGATCTGTTCCTACAACTTCCTTTGCCCCCAATTTTAAAGCACATATTCCCAAAATTCCACTTCCAGTTCCCACATCCAATACACGATCATTTTCTTTTAAATATGTCCGAAGAGCGCGAATACACAACTGCGTGGTCTCATGAGCACCTGTACCAAAAGCTGTTCCAGGATCAATCTGAATCATCAATTTATCCGCATGTTCCTCCGGAACCTCCTCCCAGGTAGGTTTAATCAAAATATCATCCACAGTAAAAGGTTTAAAATACTGTTTCCAATTGTTCATCCAATCCTTATCTTCTGTCTCAGATTTTTCTATTACACATGACCCTACCGGAACAAACTCTCCGATTTCTTTTAATCCTTCCCGTACCTTTTGCAGTACATCTTCCTCATCATATGTATCATCCAGATAAAAACTTACTTTCGCTTCTCCATCATCCGGTGGCAATTCTGGTAAAATATCAATAAACATACCTTTCGTTTCTTTTTCTGTCAAAGGAACATGATCTTCAATCTCCATTCCCTGAATTCCTATCTCATTAAACAATTCGCTGATAAAATCCACCGCTTCTGTTGTCGTCTGGATGGTAAATTTTTTCCATTTCATAAACCGATTTCCTCACTTTCTTTCTATTTCATCTATATATTTTTTTCAAACACATCACTCCGTAAATGGATTCAACGAAACCGTTTCGTCCAATTCGCACACAAATTTTGCCAATACATGAATGCAGTCTTCCACATCCCGTAAGGAAGCCACTTCTGCCGAAGAATGCATATAGCGAAGAGGAATGGATACTAAAGCTACCGGAACTCCATCTCCACTTTTATGCATCACATCACCATCCGTTCCCGTTCTTCCTGAAGCAGTCTCCCATTGAATCGATATTCCACAGTGATCGGCAGCCTCCTTCAAACGTCTATTCATCTCCGGATGATGGGTAGGATTCACACATAAAACTGGACCTTTTCCCAAGCGTACATCTCCCGTGTCTGCCGGATCCGTTCCCGCATAATCACTGACATACGTCACATCCACAGCAATGGCCATAGTTGGTTTTACACGCTGACTGACAAAATATGCTCCATTCATACTGGTTTCTTCTCCTACTGTTGCTGCCGCATAGACCCCTACATGACAACCGTCCTTTTTGGCTTGCTTCAGCACTTCCATGACAATAAACGCACCCAACCGGTCATCCAATGCACGCCCGGTAATACATTCATTTAACATTTCACGATAATCGGTATCAAAAATCACTCTATCTCCCACAGATACGGCTTTTTCTGCTTCCTCTTTCGAAAAAGCACCAATATCGATGATCAGGTCACTGGCGTCCATATCACTTTTTTTCATCAGACTTCTTGTAATTACTACAGCGCCATATAATACACCCTGTTTTGTCAAAACTCTTACTTTATGGCCCGGATATGTAGACGGATAGATACCTCCTATTTTACATACTGACAACATCCCATCTCCACGTATTGCCGTCACCATAAGGCCAATCTCATCCGCATGACCGGTTAACAATACTTTTACCGGACTATTTGCATTGAGAACAGCTGTCACATCTCCTATTTCGTCTCCTCTGACTTCATCGGCATATGCCTTCATATATTGATAAATTTTTTTCTCCAATTCCACTTCTGTTCCCGATACAGAAGCCGTGGAAAGCATTTCATATAAGAATTTTCTATCCATTCTGAATTTCCTCCTATGTAATGAAAAAGCCGCCTTCATTTGCCCTATTTATCATTTATAAGCCAAACTATTCCAACGTTTTTCCAGTTCTATTGTACGTGCTTTCTTTTTATTTGTCCAGTAGAGCTTCTCATCCAGATTTCATTCCATGTAAATTCTTAAACAGAAGATAAAAATGTCCCGGTCTTTGTGCTGATAAAATTGTCTTAACAACTCTATAAGCGCAAATACCGAGACATCTTTTTATTTATGACTCTCTGTCACAGTATAAATGCTTACCATCCGTCCAGATTCTTGCTCCCTGAATAGATGTCAGCGCAGCCATTCCTTCTGCCTGACAATCTTTTTTCTCATTTTCATATGGATGGCAAAAATAAAATATGTATGCTTCTTCTCCTTCTACCACCACATCAGCATGATGACCGATCGCTCCATCCAGAGGCCTGTTCCCTGCTTCTCCCAAAAGTACCTCCGAACATCTCTCCCAATGAGAGAAGTCTTCTGAACGGTATACCGCCAAACCACTCCAAAAATCAGTAATCATCCATTTAACCTTTCCCAACTCAAAGACATTTGGTCCTTCATGGGCGCAGTCCGTGATTTCCGGTCCTACAACTTCAAAATGATATAAATCATGGCTGATGGCTGCATACGTATGGCTGTCATGTCCCTCATCCTTATACCACATTTTATATGTATGCGGAGCAATCTCATAAATACATGCATCAATAACACGATCCGAGGATAAACGGATTTCTCCTTGATACTTCCAATCCCAAAGATTGTCCGCCGTATAATGGAGCATTTTTCTTCCATAATTCCAATCGGTTGGGATTCCCGTGATATAGGATACATACATATGATACTCACCCTCGGCATATATAATCTCCGGCGCCCAAAAAGTATTATGTCCGGGCTCAATAGC
Source organism: Lachnospiraceae bacterium (assembly GCA_026169045.1). Taxonomy (GTDB): domain Bacteria; phylum Bacillota; class Clostridia; order Lachnospirales; family Lachnospiraceae; genus Fimimorpha. The sequence continues at coordinate 9,874 of JAPFDH010000115.1, forward strand.
CAAATTAGGAATCGTTCCACGATAAAGCCATTTCATGCCATCCACCGACGAAGCCACCCCAATATCAGAACCATGTATGGAGGAGACTCCTACCTGAACAGAAGTGGATCGCCTCTGCGTATAGAACATAAAATAACAATTTTCCTCTTTATTCCATATTACCACCGGATCCGATGCTCCGTCAAAAATCGGATCCCGAAACAATGGCGCCGGTATTTTTTTTCCCTTTTCGAACATATTTGCCTCCTGATTAATAATCTTCGCTTCCCTGGCCATAATAAGCATTGGCTCCGTGTTTTCTGAAATAATGCTTATCCAAAAGGTATTGTTCTACTCTAGGCACCCTTGGATTTAATGTCATGGTTTTATAAGCCATTTCTGCTACTTTTTCCAAAACAACTGCATTATAAACTGCCCCCGCCGGAGTTTTTCCCCAGGCAAACGGACCGTGATTTTTTACAACAATACCCGGAATTGCCATCACATCCGTATCACCAATCGTTTCGACAATGACATTTCCTGTATTTTTTTCATATGCCTGCTCAATTTCTTCTGCAGTCAAATCTCTTGTACACGGAATGTCGCCATAAAAATAATCTGCATGAGTTGTCCCCAGAGCAGGGATATTCATTCCGGCCTGCGCAAATGTGACAGCCCATGTAGAATGCGTATGCACGACACCACCAATTTGCGGGTAAGTCCGGTACATAACTAAATGGGTGGCCGTATCCGATGAAGGTTTATATTTTCCTTCCACCACGTTTCCATTCATATCTACAACTACCATATCTTCCGGTCCCATGGAATCATAATCCACACCACTTGGCTTAATAACCATCAGATTTGTTTCTCTGTCAATTCCACTGACATTTCCCCAGGTATATATTACCAATCCCTTATTCCAAAGCTCCATATTTGCTTCGTATACATCTTTTTTTAGTTGTTCCAACATATGCTATTTCCTCCGTCATAAAATACCGCAACGGTGAGATCCGGCTATTCTTTCCCTGATAACCGTATCCCACCGCAGCTGTTGTGTTGTATCTCTATTGTATATCTAACTTTGAATTGAAACAACTGTTTTTTCTTTTCTCATCTCTCTTTTTCAAAGCAAAATATACCATGTTCGCGGACAGTCGCCGTATGCGTATACAAGCATGCGCACACGGCTCATTGTCTACGCGTAAATAAAAAATAGGCTTCGCCTATTCAACTCCCCTTCCCCTCAATCTTGAGGGGTTAGGGGTTTCTTTTTTTTCATTTTCATGCATAATAGAGTTATGAATATTTTACAAAGAATCTTTACCGACTATTATGAAGAAATTA
>JAPFDH010000122.1 GCA_026169045.1 Lachnospiraceae bacterium
AACGGGAGAGAAAATTATGCTTGCATAATTTTTCGACCGGTCAGACCTATGAGCTGAGCGCCTGTAAATGAGTAAAACAGTGGCGACAGCCACAATAAGCACGCAGTGCGGTTTTACGAATGGCGCGGGCTGAACTGTTACTTTTTTCTTTCTGTCTCCCACTCCCTTCATTGCTTTTTCGTAATACTCATAGTATAATGCATTTGACCCCAATAGATCATGTATACAGTTTTATTTTCTTCTGTATACTGTATCTACAATAAACTATGGAGGTAATATCATGATTCTGGCAATTAACGTCGGTAATACCAATGTTACCGTTGGCTGTATTGATCGTAAAAAAACATATTTTATTGAACGAATTTCTACGCAACTGAATAAAACAGAATTAGAGTATGCTATAACTCTAAAAAATATAATGGAAATTTATCATATATCCCCCAAAGATATTGATGGCGGAATTGTTTCCTCTGTCGTTCCACCTCTTTCTGAAACGATTCGCCAGTCTGCTTTTAAGATCATTCAGAAAAAAGTACATCTTGTCGGTCCCGGTGTCAAAAATGGACTAAATATCCATATTGATAATCCCGCCCAACTGGGAAGTAATATGGTTGTCAATGCTGTAGGCGCCATGGAATCCTATCCTCTTCCCATCATCATTATCGATATGGGTACAGCAACTTCTATCTCTGTAATCAATCAAAAAGGTGAATATATCGGAGGCGTCATCATGCCTGGATTAAATAGTGCCCTGAATCATCTTGCCGTCCGCACATCACAACTTCCTAAAATCAGTTTGGAAGCTCCTGAACATGCAATTGGAAAGAATACGATTGCATGTATGCAAAGCGGTGCTGTTTATGGAACGGCTTCCATGCTGGATGGTATGGTAGAACGGATGGAGGAAGAGCTGGGCGTCACAGCTACCGTTGTTTCAACTGGGAAAATTGCGAAATTTATTTCTCCGTACTGTCAGCACAAAATCCTATATGATGATACGCTAATGCTTAAGGGACTTTTATCGATATACGAGAAAAATTGCCGGTATAACAATACTGAAAAATCTACCATTCGGAAAGGAGACCTGTCATGATCTTAGCCATTGATATCGGAAATTCCAATATAGTAATCGGAATTTTAGAAAAACAGCATGTCCTTTTTGAAGAGCGTCTGTCTACCAATCACAGTCAGACAGAAGTGGAGTACGCCATTGCGATAAAAAATATATTGGATCTCAATCATATTAAAGCTTCTTCCTTAGAGGGAGGTATCTTATCTTCCGTTGTTCCCCCCATATCCAGCACCGTAAAAAGGGCAGCAGAAAAAATTTTAGGAAAATCGATTTTGCAGGTTGGTCCGGGACTTAAAACAGGATTAAATTTAAAAGTAGATAATCCTGCATCGTTGGGCTCTGACCGTGTTGTAGATGCAGTTGCTGCAATATATCACTATCCTTCTCCACTCATATTATTTGATATGGGAACGGCCACAACCATTTCCGCCATTGATCATGAAGGAAATTATTTAGGAGGAGTTATTATTCCGGGTATAAAAGTTTCATTGGATTCCCTTACCCAAAATACTTCCCAACTTCCAAAAATCAGTTTGGAAGCTCCTAAAACAACTATATGCACCAATACCGTTGACAGTATGAAAAGCGGAGTTATTTATGGAAATGCTTCATTAATAGACGGTATGATTAAGCACATTTCCCAGGAATTGGAAGGAAATGTCACTGTAGTGGCCACAGGAGGATTAGCCCGATTTATCATTCCTTTCTGCAAGCACAAAATTATTTACGATAAAAACCTATTGCTAAAGGGACTTTCTATTTTATATCAAAAAAACCGATGAATTCTCATCGGTTTTTTTGATAGATATGAATTTTATTTCTTAACCGTGCTGCTTTTTATACGCTTTAATACAATTGCTGTACGACTCGGTGTATAAAGCAGGAAACCACAACGTCCATCCGGAAGTTCTTCTGTTTTATAAACGTATGTCTTTGATACGCGCTCCTGTCCTCCGAATTGTTTTTCATCTGTTGAAAGAATCACTTTATATTCACCAGGCTCTGTCACTGGAATAAAATATCCGCGGAATGATCGGTTTGGATGAAAGTTCATTACATAAATATCATTACCTTTCTCATAAACCATAACCTTATCTCCTTGATGAACCCAAAGATTATGTACATTTTCAGCCACCAGCGTTTTTTCCTTTTTGGTCATAGCAATCATTGCCTGATCAAAATTATTCAACCACTCATACTTTAAATCCGGATTGTCTGCCAAACTCCACTGACGTCTGCAGTAGTGGTAACTCCAGTTATTTCCCTGTCTGGGAAAATCAATCCACTCCGGATGGCCAAATTCATTACCCATAAAGTTTAAATACCCCTCTCCAGCCAACGTCAACGTAATCAAACGAATCATTTTATGAAGGGCGATCCCTCTGTCAATAATCATATTCTGTGTTTTTTTCTCCATGCTCCAATACATTTCTTTATCACATAAACGGAACATGATCGTTTTATCACCTACCAATGCCTGATCATGGGACTCTGCATAACCAATAACTTTTTCCTTAGGTCTTCTTCCAGTAAGTTCATACCACAATCTCCACATATCCCAATCTTCATCACGAACTTCTTTTAACATTTTAATCCAAAGATCAGGTACTCCCATGGCTAAGCGATAATCAAATCCGATACCCCCATCTTTAATCGGAATGCACATTCCGGGCATACCAGACATATCCTCTGCAATGGTAATAGCTTTTTTATTCAGCTGATGAATTAGATCATTCGCTAAAGTCAAATATGTTAAAGCTTCAATATCCGTATTCATGGAAAAATATTTATCATAACTGTCAAAATTTGTTCCCAATCCATGATCATGATAAATCATAGATGTCACACCATCAAAACGGAACCCGTCAAAATGATATTCACTCATCCAATATTTTAAATTGGATAATAAGAAATATAAAACTTCATTTTTCCCGTAATTAAACAGTTTCGTATCCCAGGCGGAGTGTTCTCCCATTTTTCCCACGTGGAAAAACTGCTCTACTGTTCCATCAAATTCATTGATGCCTTCGTTGGTATTTTTTACGGCATGAGAATGTACCACATCCAATAATACCTGTATTCCCATTTGATGGGCTGTATCAATTAATTCTTTCAATTCCTCCGGTTTACCATAGCGCGAAGATGCAGCATAAAAATTAGATACCTGATACCCGAAAGATCCATAATATGGATGTTCCATTACTGCCATAATTTGAATAGTATTATATCCCAATTTTTTTATTCTTGGCAAAATATTTTCTTTAAATTCTTTGTATGTTCCAACCCCATACTTCTCCTGAGCCATACCAATATGACATTCATAAATATAAGGAATCTTTTCCCCTTTAAATCCCTCATCGTTCCATTCATATTTTTTCTTTGGATGCCAGACCACTCCAGTCCAAAGATAAGTCTCCGGATCCTGTTCCACCCTGGTGGCGTATAGTGGGATACGTTCTAATACTTGATCGCCGTTTACTACAACAGCTTTTATACGGCATCCATGCCAAAGCTCTTTTGTCTTTAATGTAATTTCAAATATACCATTATCAAGTTTCTGCATAGGATGAGAAGACTTGTTCCAGTCATTAAAATCTCCCATCAGATACATAGCATCTGCCGCCGGGGCCCATTCTCTATAAACCCAGCCACCGCGTATCCGATGAACACCAAAATACTCATAGCCATTGGCAAATTCCGGTAATGTCTGCCCCTTCGAAAGCAGTTCTTTTTTCTTCTTTTTGTAACTTTCCATCCTTAAATTGATGTCGCTTTCGTAATTCTTTAATAAGCTGTCAATTTCAATGATCTTGTACCCCATACTTGTCATCCTTTCTTAATTCAGGAAAACTCCGTGAATTGATTGTACATATTTATTGTAACTGCTAATGGATTTTTCGTCAATGGATTTTGTTTAATTGGCTAAATTTTTTCTGTTTAACGCATAATTTTTCATCATTTTACACCATTCGACTTTTTATGCATATACTTTTTAGTTTCTTTTACCACTTCTGGACTTAAAATTGCCAATGCTATTAAATTGGGAATTGCCATCATTCCATTAAATGTATCCGATATTTCCCATACCACAGTTAACTTCATAATACTGCCAATGTATATTGCAGCGATAAATACCAGCCGAAAAACAGAGACTGCTTTCTTTCCCCATATGTATTCTGCTGATTTTTCTCCATAATAAGACCATGCCAATAACGTTGCGACGGCAAAAACAGCAATAGATATGGCAATAAAATTTACCCCCTGTTTGCCAAATGCTGACGCAAACGCTTCCCCCGTTAACACCGCTCCATCCGGCAACATCGAAAGAGCATCTGTTCCGATTGCCATCCCATATATTTGCGGATCGTATACACCAGATACTAAAATCGCCAATGCCGCCAGTGTACACATAACTATAGTATCCACAAAAACAGTAAAAATTGCCCACATTCCCTGCTCCACCGGTTCTTTCACATTGGAGACTGAATTTACCATAACTGATGTTCCAAGTCCGGCTTCGTTTGTAAAAATGCCCCTTGATATTCCGAGACGCATAGCCCTCGAAATTCCATATCCTGCCGCTCCACTGACTCCCGCTCGAAAAGAAAATGCCTCCTGAATGATACTTAAAAATGCCTTGGGTATTTCTCTATAATGAAACCCAATTACCATAACCGTTCCCACGATAAAAGCAAACCCCATAAGAGGAACCATTTTTTCTGTCACTCTGGCAATTCTTTTGATTCCACCCAGAATCAAAATTCCTGTTATTATTGCCATTATAATACCTGTGACAGGAAGCGGAATTGAAAATGACGCATTCAACGCATTGGAAACTGAATTAGCCTGAGTCATATTTCCCATTCCCAAAGAAGCCAGCACGCAAAAAAAGGCAAAAACTATGGCCATCCATTTCATTTTGCATCCACGTTCCATATATACCATAGCACCACCCACATAATTTCCATCCCTATCTCTGTAACGATATTTGATTCCTAAAAGATTTTCCGCATAGGTAGTTGCCATTCCGATAATTGCTGAAATCCACATCCAAAATATTGCTCCCGGTCCCCCTGCTGTGATAGCCGTTGCAACCCCTGCTATATTTCCAGTTCCTATGGTAGCAGCTAAAGCTGTGCATACCGATTGAAATTGGGATAATGTACCTTTTTCATTTGATTCATGAACTTCTTTTTCTAAAAATGCCGCCAGAATCGTTTTTCTCATCCATAATTTCCATTTCCATATTGGTAGAAATGCCGTTTTTACCTGAAACCACATTCCCTCAATCAGAAACACTCCAATCATAATAGGACCCCATACGAAGTTACCTATCCATTCGTTTAATTTCAACAAAACATTCATCAGCCACATAAAAAACCTCCATTTTCCTGCCTCATACATCAAATTTCATATTTGGTGTATTATATGCTGAAAAAACTGGAGGTTTTCTTATCTTTTTTATTTTAAATACTTTTTCCAGGCTTTAAATGCACTGGGCAATGCATACGTTGATTTTAAATCTTCTTTCGATGCCAATATCCAAGAATGTTCTGTTTCTCTCATCATCAAATTATTCTTATCCATTTCAAGAACTACTTCATATGCTTTCATATGCCACTCAATATGACTAAAAATGTGTTTGCCGTCTGGTAATGTTTCTATCTTTACCGGACAAGAAAATTTTTCTTTCCAATATTCTGCCGCTTCCTTTTCCGATAAATGCCCATCTACCCCTGGAAGCTCATACAACCCGGCTAAAAGACCTGACTCCGGTCTTTTTCTTAAAAGTGTCCATTCGCCCAATCTTAGTATGAAAACCGTTCGTTGCTCCATGCGCCTGGGTTTTTTCTTTGCTTTTACAGGAATTTCATTTATTCTATTATTCTTTAAAGCCAGGCAAATTCCTTTCCAGGGACACACAACACATTTAGGTTCTCCATTTGGAAGACAAACACAAGCTCCCAACTCCATTAACGCCTGATTCAATATTCCCGGATAATTCTTATCATTTCCCAATTTTCCAAAGACATCTTCCATAACTGCTTTCAGATCTGTCTCCATTTGTCTTTTTACCGACTGCTTTCCGATATCATCGGTCTGTTCTTCCAACCTTGAAATTACCCGCAAAACATTTCCATCCACCGCTGGTACAATTTCTCCATAAGCAATGGATGCTATGGCACCTGCTGTATAATTGCCTATGCCTGGAAGTTTTATAAGTTCTTCATATGTATTCGGCAATGTGCTGTTATATTTTTCCACACATATTTGCGCTGTCTTTTTCAGATTTCGGGCTCTGGAATAATACCCTAGTCCTTCCCACATTTTCATCAGTAAATCATCCTCTGTTATTGCTAAATCATGAATTGTAGGAAAGTTTTGCATAAAGCGCATAAAATATGGTTTCACAGCCTCTACTCTGGTTTGTTGAAGCATGATTTCCGATACCCAAACCCAATATGGTTCCGGATTTTCTCTCCACGGCAGTTTTCTTCTATTTTTTTCATACCAATTCATCAAAGGCTCTATCATCATATGAAGCCTTTCTTCATATGTATATTGGGAATTTATGCCTTCATATAATTGCAGGTCTTTATATAATTCCATCTATTTCTCCATCTCATCTATTGTTGTATGCCATTTCAAATATATTATATATCTCCTCTTTTCCCAAAGTGATATAATCCGTCAAGACTCTCTTGCCAAAAAATGTACACTTTTCTGCCATTTCCTCCATTGTTTCCGGTTTTACATGCAGTTCTTTTAAGGAAACTGGCATATTTAATTCTCTGAAAAAGCTTTCTGTCTTATCGATTCCTTCCTGCGCTGTCAAAAGTATATTATGAGGATTTATTTCACAATCCCATACCCGAACCGCATACTGTGCAAAACGATCCGGCACTTTTTCTACCATAAATCTTGCCCAGGAACAAAACAGTGCTGACAAACCTGCGCCATGAGCAATCTCCGGATACATACCTGATACTTCATGTTCCAATTGATGGACTCTCATCAGATATGTACGCCCTGTTCCTGTCAGATCATTATGAGACCAACTTCCAGCCCACATCAGATTCGCTCTCGCATCATAATCTCTTGGATATTTCATCACTTTTCTTCCTGCATGAATAACAGACTTCAATAAAGCTTCATCCAATCGATCCGTAAATTCATTGCCTGCATTTATACAAAAGTAACGTTCCAACGTATGCATCATAATATCTACAATTCCACAAGCAGTCTGAAACGGTCCGACGGAATACGTAAGTTCCGGATTCATGATTGCAAACAATGGTCTGTGGGTCTCCGAGTTAAAACCACGCTTCAACCATCCATTTTCATTTGTAATCACACAGGACGCACTCATCTCACTGCCTGATGCTGCCAGTGTAAGAATAACTCCCACCGGAAGAGCCTTTTGAGGAAGATCCTCTTTCTGAAAATATTTCCATATTTCTTCTGCATTTTTTTCCGGATTTCCTGCCCAGTCAGCAATGCATTTTGCCGAATCAATTACACTTCCACCACCCACTGCCAGAATCAGATCAATGTTTTCCTTAATACAAATTTCCTTCCCTTTCTCAGCAAATGAAAGAACTGGATTTGGAGAAACTCCTCCATACAGAACATAATCGATCTCATTTCTTTCCAGACTCTTCATTACCTCATCCAAAAGCCCGCTTTTTTTTGCACTTTCTCCGCCAAAATGAATCATCACTTTTTGGGAACCATATTCGCGGACAATTCCTCCCACTTCCTTCTGCGTATTCTTTCCGAAATAAACCTTGGTAGGTGCATAAAATGTAAAATTTTCCATCAATTCTTTTCCTTTCTCCACATATATTCCATTTTATCAATCTGTTTTCTTATCCCTTAAAATACTTCTGGCTACACTCAAACCATTTGCCGAAGCCTGCTGTAACCCTCGTGTTACAGACGCACCGTCCCCAATAGCCCTAAGACCTTTTACATTGGTACAAAAGTCCTTATTCACAACCACTTTATTGGAATAAAATTTTACTTCTACTCCATATAAAAGGGTTTCATCGCTGGCTATTCCCGGCGTCACTTTATCCAAAGCCAGCAGCATTTCCTCAATATCCACCATAATCCTATGAGGAAACACCAGTGACAAATCTCCCGGCACTGCATCCTTTAATGTGGGAATTAAATTATTTCTACACAAACGTTCTTCGGTTGTGCGTCTTCCTCTTTTAAAATCCCCAAATGTCTGTACCAATATTTTTCCATCACATAACATATTACTTAATTGGGCAATTTTCTTTCCGTATTCTATAGGCGATTTAAATGGCTTTGTAAAATTTTTTGATACAAGAAGGGCAAAATTCGTGTTTTCGGTTTTGTATTCCTTGGATTTATAAGCATGTCCATTTACTACCGCTAATCCATTTTCATAATATTCCGTAGCTACTTCACCCGAAGGGTTCGTACAAAATGTACGAACTTTATCGTCAAATGTCGGTGTATGGTAAACCAGTTTTGCTTCATACAGATTTTTGTTCAAAAAATCCATAACCTCATCCCGTACTTCTACACGAACACCGATATCGACAGTTCCCACCTTTGTTTCTATATCATGATTTTTACAAATATGGCTAAACCAATCTGCCCCTTCCCGTCCTACAGCTGCCACAATTTCATCTGCAAAATAACATTCCTGCCGGTCTGTTCTGACACCGATAGCCTGTCCATTTTCTATTAAAATTTCTTCCACCATCGTTAAAAACTTCAGTTCTACGCCTGCATCTTCCAGGGATTTCTGCATTTTAGTATAAATTTTATACCCTTCTTCCGTTCCCAAATGGCGAATCGGACATTCTATTAATTTTAAATTGGCATTAATGGCTTTTCTGCGGATTTCCCTTAACTCTTTTTCTTTGTCAATTCCATAAACTTTTTGATCAGCTCCAAAGTCAAGATAAATCTGATCGGACTCTCTGAGAAGAGAGATCGTTTCATTATATCCTAAAATTTCCGGCAAATTTCCTCCCACATCAGGAGACATAGAGAGTTTTCCATCTGAAAAAGCACCTGCTCCCGCAAATCCTGTTGTAATGGAACAAGGTTTACAGCCCATGCATTCTCCGGTTATCCGTTTCGGACATTGTCTTTTTTCTATGGAACGCCCTTTTTCAATCATTAAAATCTTCATATCTGGTTTTTGACGCTTTAACTCATAAGCGCAAAAAATACCGGATGGTCCTGCACCTATAATAATCACATCGTACTTCATGATAATCCCTCTCTTCCAGAATTTATTATGATCTTTATTATTATCTTACTATAGCCATACATCTTTTACAAGAAAAATCGTCATTATCCGAACATCAGTTCATCGACTGTTACAAATTGATATCCCTGTTTTTGTAGCAAATCAATACATTGCAGCGCCGCTTCCACAGAGGTAGGGTACGAATCATGAAGTAAAATAATATCCCCATCCTCCACTTCTTTCATGATATCATTTACCACCGAAGCCGTATTTAATGTTTTCCAATCCAATGGATCCACATTCCATAAAACAGGAATCAGCTCTTCTGGAAAATCTTTTTTCTTATTCCATTCCCCAAAGGGCGGCCGTGCAAATACTGGTGTTTCTCCTGTAATTTGCCTTATCACATCATTTGTCATCCTCAGTTCCTGTTTCATTTCTTCTTCTGTTAATTTAGTCAACTCCACATGGTGATATGTATGGTTTCCAATAATATGTCCTTCTTCTTTCATTCTTTTGATCAATTCCGGATGCTCTTGTGCATACATTCCAATAACAAAAAAACTCGCTTTAACACCTCTTTCCTTTAAACCATCCAGAAGCTTTTCTGTACATGGTTCACTGGGGCCATCATCAAACGTAATCGCTACCTGTTTTATTTCCTGTTCCGTTTGCACCGACACATGTTTCAAACGTGTATCCGGATTCATATGTTCTTCTTCATATCGGATACAAATTCCAATTCCAAATGCTCCCATTAATAAGCATACTATTGCCAATTTTCTTAATTTCTTATGACACATCTTTCAATTCCTTCTGGTACTTTTCCATTACAGTATATGAAGCAAATAATAAAAAATACCGTACTGCCAGACATTTACCCTGTACAGTACGATATTCTTATTTCTCTATTTATTTCTTATCGAAAAATGAAAGATTCTTGGGTCGGTGCCACTTCCGATTCCTGTGTATTTTGCTGAACATCTTCTTTATGCGCTAACGTTACAGATATTTTTGTTTCCTCAAATTCATTTCCATTGGATGCTCTCATGACCGTTAATTCCACTGTTTCACCTGCCGGATATCCATGGATCACTTTCTGTAATTGTTCAAAGCTTGTAATCTGTTTTCCATTTACCGCTGTGATAATATCATAAACGCGAAGTCCTGCTTCTGCTGCCGGAGATCCCTCCGTAATCTGATTGATGGATGCACCTGCCGGATATCCATATCCCTGAACCAGCTGATCTGGTACAGAAACACCTACAACACCCAAATATCCTTCTTCGCCTTCGGCTACCGGTGTCATATTCATCAACTCATTAATAATGTCCTCCGCATCCGATATCGGAATTGCATAGCCTACACCTTCCACATCTTCTTGTGCAATCTTAGCTGAATTAATACCAATCAATTCGCCTTTTGTATTAAACAATCCTCCACCACTATTTCCAGGATTAATTGCTGCATCAACTTGGATAACCTGTTTACTGAAACCATCTTCTGTCGTTACTGTACGATCCAATGCACTGATATATCCCACTGTTGTGGACTGACCATATCCCAATGCATTTCCAATTGCAATTACACCATTTCCGACCTGACAATTATCAGAATCACCTACATTTGCTATTTTTATCTTATTTAAGGTTTCTGCTGAAATACTATCCAGATTTACCGCAATAACTGCCAAATCCATTTGTTCGTCAGTCCCCTTTACATAAGCATCTCCCGTAGAACCATCATCAAATTCTACAGTCAAACCCACTGATTCCACTTTATACTGACTATATGTCGTTTCAGATCCTTCGCTATTACTAACAACATGATTATTTGTAACAATCAGAAGTTCCGTATCATTTTTTCCAATAATTACACCAGAACCTGAAGCGGTCGCTTCCTGTGTCTGTCCCTGTGTCTGTCCAAAGAAATTACTATAATATGTTGTATATTGAAGAGAATCTGTAATGGCTACTACAGAAGGTTGCACTTCTGCCACAATACCCGAAACATCCATTGTCACAAATCCACCGTCCGACGATGAACTTGCATTATCAGCCATTTGTGTATTATCAACAGTTGAAAGTAAATCTGCTTTTTTAACATAATTGTGGTCAATATACTGCACAACACCATATGCGCTGGCACCAATGCCTGCTAATAAAACCACACAAGCAGCCGTCACCGCAATCGCTGCTCCTTTTCCTTTCCTCTGATTTTTTCTTTGTTGCCTGCGTTCTTTCCTTGACAACTTCTTCACCGGTAGAATTGGTCCGTTTTTCATTTCTTCCATTTTTGCCTGCATGGCTTCTCCATAGGAAGAATACTCCTCCTGTCCATCTGCATTCTGTGCAGTATCATTAAATGGCTGAGGCTGTCTGTAAGAGGTATCAGCAGAATTCGAATGTTGTTCCTCGAAGCAAAAGCCTTCTTCAATATTCTCTTTTGAACTCCCCTTCTCTTCTTCGATTTCTCGTCTGCTCAATTCCATTTCCGTTTTCTCATCCTGAACACCATCTGCTCCAGTATTATCTTCTGTAAGCTCATTTTCATTTCTATATTCATCCGCCATCGTAAATTATCCTCCTGATTTTTTTGTAACAGCGTCCATTCACAAACTATGCAATTTCATTTTTTCTTGGAAACATACTGTTACCTTTTCTTTGAATGGTTACAGTCTATCAGTGATTTGTGATAATTATGTGTTTAATATTTTAAAAAAATTTGATATTACAAAAAATATCATAAATTGTCTCTTTTATTCTATGCATAAATTTCAACGATGAGAAACACGCTTTACGAGTTTCTCACATTCGCGGACAATCGCCGTATGCGTATGCAAGCATCCGCGCACAGCTCGTTGTCTATGCGCAAATAAAATACAGCCATATTTCAGAAGCATACAGATCTTTAACACTGTATGTGCCTGCTTAGGAATAAATTCCAAAGAACAAACATTTCTGCAAATATGACTGTTTTTTTTAATTTGTTACTGCAGTTTTGGGCCGCACTCCGGTTATATATTTTATATCATCGCTTATTTCTTTCACTGTCTGCGTCGGTTGGTAATCCTTCGTACCAAACAAAAACTCATGTAAATAAGATACCTCTGCTTCCAAATCCGTTGCGACTACAGGATCCGGTACTGCCAGATTACCCACATATTCCGCTGACACATAATCCTGTGGTATCACTGAAGTGGATTCCTCTGTCAAATTCAGATTTTCCAATCGGTAAATCAATGGCATTATTTCCGCCCATGTAAGATTAGTCGCAATATTAGGCAATAAATCCTGAGCCATTTTCAATATTTTCTGCTGATCCGTAGCCATTACTATTTTAGCCTGATCCAACATTTTCATGACAACTTCTCTTTGATGTGCCGTACGATCAAAATCTCCGTTTTCCATACCATAACGAACACGGCAATACGCCACTGCCTGTGTACCTGTCAAATTCTGCACTCCGGGAGAAGTCAATTCCGGTGACCAAATGCCGGTAGCCTTATTAACACTATCCGTATAACTGTTTACAAGTGTCATAAACTCCTCATTATAAATGTCTACATCCGGAATTCCGCCCAGATCATCAATCGCCATAGCCACAGCTGCCCAATTCACAACTACATAATCCGTTATATTCAAGTCGAAATTAAGATTGATCATAGACAATTCATCTCCCACATCCGTATACGCCAACTGGGAATTTGCCTTGTCATATTGTCCATAATTTGTCCGTCTGTCATTGGCCAAACGTAAGATCATATCTCTTGCCACAGATACCAGTTTAACTTCTCCTGTTTCATTATTGATACTGCAAATCATGATAACATCACTGTTTACACCGGAAGTCAACTCATCATTCACACGGGCATCGACTCCAAATACCGCTATATTTGTATAACCTGACAAAACCTGTTCCTGACTCACCTGTGTTTCCGGTTCTCCCTGCGTATCCGTTTCCACCTCTCCGACAGCATTGGTAACCTCTTTCACCACTGTCTCCGGTGCCTGGGTAGCTGCAAAATTTGCTGTCTGAATATTATCAAATTCTTTTCTCTGAATCAAATTTAATGTATTCACAGCATAACAGGCAATCGATAAAACTAGCATCATAATAATTTCACAACACACGATAATAATTCTTCGACGCCGTCTCTTTATTCGTAATCTTCTTTGTCTTTCCAGCCTCTCTCTTCTTTTATCAGACTGCGGGGTTTTTGAATTTTCCATTTTTTCCTCCAATGCCGTCAGATAACGGTTGTTTTATCTTTTCCATCAGTACGCGTTTTTATTTATGAACCCTTTAAATACTGTTAAGAATAAGATTTTAAAATCAAATCCAAGAGTCCAATTTTCAATATAATACAGATCATGATCGATTCGTTTTCGGATTGACGTATCTCCCCGATATCCATTTACCTGTGCCCATCCTGTCATACCTGGCCGAACCTGATGCTTGACCATATATCTTGGAATTTCCTCTTTGAATTTTTCGACAAAAAATGGCCTTTCCGGCCTTGGACCTACTAAACTCATCTCCCCCAAAAGTACATTAAAAAGCTGTGGAAGCTCATCAATACTTGTTTTACGGATAAATTTTCCCACATTCGTCACACGGGGGTCATTCGGAGTCGTCCATTTTCCCTGTTCTTCTTTGGCACTCTGAACAGCCATAGAACGGAACTTATACATTTTAAATGGTCGATTATGCAGCCCCACACGCTCCTGCTTATAAATAAGCGGTCCCGGCGATGTTGCCTTTACTGCTATTGCGGTAATCAACATGACCGGCGAAAATACTACAATACACACCAAAGATCCTATAATATCCATCGTACGTTTTACCACACGATTAAATCCTTCCATAAGGGGAACATGACGGATATGAACAACAGGAAGTCCTAGCAGATCCTCTGTATAAGGCTTTGTAGGTATAATATTATTATAATCAGGGATAAATTTTGTATGAACCCCCACTTTTTCACAACTATTCACTATGCTTTCCAGCTTTTTGTATTCAGAAAGCCCCAAAGCAATTATAACTTCATCCAAACGATTAATATCCAGTATTGCTTCCAAACTATCCAGGCGGCTAATAACACGAATACCTTTGTATTCTTTCCCACGAGGCATTGTGTCATCCAAAATTCCTCTCAGCTGATATCCCCATTGTGGATTAGCTTTAACACGATCGATAAAGGCTTCCGCAGTACGACTATATCCCACAATCAATACATGTTTTTGATTAAACCCACTCTTTCTGGCATACATCAGAATCATTCGGAGAATATTTCTTTCCAGTGTCAAAAATACAATATTTAAAACACAAAACCATACCAGAAATTTACGGGAAATCTCCATATAATAGGCTCCCAGCATTCCTTCTCGCGGCATCAGCCATAAAATGGCAATAACAATCAAAATTCCCAATACATTTGCTTTTACAATATTGGAAAATTCCAATCTTCTTCCGGATACGCGTTTTGGCTGCTGATATAAATGAAAAACAGCATTCAATATTAACATCAATATTACAACGAATGGAATCGCTGTAAAATAGATATCTTTTGTAACAACACCATTCGGAATTCCGCCAAGCCAAGTCCCTCTCAGGAGACTGAAAAAAATATAATAGGCAGACACATATGCAAGTGCAATCACACACATATCTAATATAATATGAAATTGGTTTAATCTTTTCTGATTATCTTTTATCACTGACTCTCACCTGTTTTGTCTCATTTTGCCTATATTCTACCCTAAAAGCTGGAAAAGGGCAACACATTTCCATTTATTCTTTCTTAATTTTTCCTTTCAAAAATGACAGGATACACGTTATCCATAATCTGGTATACCTATATTATGCCGCTACAGTATAAGGAAAATCCATTTTTATTCTTTCCTTTTCCACCAGATTATGGATATCATTTTCTTTTCTTACTTTTTCTTCAGTTTTCTTTTTAAAAATTCCTCTGTATAAACAAACATATTCCCTATCAGATCCAGTTGTATCTTCAAATAGTTTTTCAAATTTTCTTTTTTATATTTCACTCTACGACATTTCCAACTGGTTTTAACCCCTTCTCTCAGCCCGTTTACATACTCATTGGCATAACCTATCTTCCTGAAAAATGCCCATTTTACGATATACCCCAATATTAAAAATGGCATATTTAATATCAATTGTACAGGTGGCATATTTTTATAATTTAAATAAATGCTGTTTCTCGCCGCCAAGCGAACCTTAAAGCTATTATATTTGGATCCACTCGTACCGCTCCCCACGTGATAAACAATGGCGTGCGGACAATATACATTACGGTATCCCGCTATTCTGGCACGATATCCCACATCAATGTCTTCCAAATAAGCAAAATGTCTTCTATCAAACAAACCTATTTCTTTAAATACTTCCCGCCGATATATGGCTGCTGCCGCACATGAAGAAAACACATCAGTCTGACGATTATAGGATAAACTACTTTGATCAATACCTCGCTGAAAGCCCCAGCCTAAAATTGTATATAAATCGCCTGCATCATCCAAACGATCACGATTATGAAATTGAATTAGCTTACAGTTTGCCGAGAAAATCGTTTTATCACTATCCATCAATCGAACCATTTCCCATACAAAATGGCTATCCGCTTCCGTATCATTATTTAAAAGAATAACATATGGCGTTTTTGCTTCCCGGATTCCCCTGTTTACAGCACCTGAAAATCCTGTATTTTTATCCATGCAAATCAACCGAACCCATGGATACTCTTCCCTGATAAAGTCACAACTCTCATCAGAAGATGCATTATCCACAACGATTGTATCAAACTCTTTAAATACCTGTCTGGTCAGAGAATCCAGACAGGTATTTAAATATTTCATTCCATTGTAATTTGGAATTACAATTGTAACTTTTTTCTGCATTGCTTATCCTCTCTTTTCTGACAAGCCTTTTCTCAATCCCGCAGGGAGAAATCACTCTTATCCAATGTGAAATTTATATTATAATACGGGTCACCTTTTGCTAAAACGTCTTTCCATCTGTCTTTAAAAATCTCACATTCCTTATCAAAACGTGCTTTCTTTTCCGGATCGTCTTCCAAACCACGTGTTTTTGATTCGTAATGATAAAGCATCGCATATGGATTATAATATACCAAATAGCCTTCTTTTCTTAATTTTAAGCAGAAATCCACATCATTGAAAGCTACTGCCAAATCTTCTGAAAATCCACCCACTTTTTCGAAGACGGATTTCTTCACCATCATACATGCTGCTGTAACAGCACTGTAATCCTGAGGTGCCAATTGACGAAGCATATATCCGTATTCTGAATTAGGTAAACCATAAAATGCATGTCCAGCTGTACGTGCTGCCCCTAAGCCCAGAATAACACCGGCATGCTGGATTGTGTTGTCACTGAACAATAATTTTGCACCAACACATCCTACATCCTCTCTCATGCATGGTCCCAACAATTCCTCCAAGCAATCATCATTGATCAGCTGTGTATCATTATTCAGAAACAGCAGGTATTCTCCCTTTGCGAATTGCACACCATAATTATTTATCGCCGAATAGTTGAAAGGTCCATCCCATTTCACTACATGTACAAATGGATAATGTTCTTCCACCAATTCGTAATAACCAAAGGTTTTCTTTTCCGTACTGTTATTTTCTACGATAATAAATTCAATATTAGGATATTTTGATTTTTTCAAAATAGAGCGCATACAGCGATTCAAATCACTGATATGATCTTTATTTGGAATAATAATAGAAATCAGCGGTTTTTCAGGATATTGATAAATTGTATGATATAATCCCCATCCTGCACCGTTTTCTACTTTTGCCGGAATACCCAGACGTTTATAATGATCCTCTATCGCACGTATACCCGCTTCATAAGCATACAATTTACTTTCCGGATTCATTGCCGTTGAGTTCATATGGCATCTCCAATAATATAAAATCTTAGGAATATGACGAATATGTTTTGCTACTTCTGTACAGCGGAAGATAAAATCAAAATCCTGCGCACCGTCGTACGTAGAACGGAATCCGTCTGTTTGATCTACCACAGATTTTTTTGCCACAAAGAAATGACAGATATAATTTTGTGTATGGAGCAAATCCAAATTAAAATCCGGTTTAAAATGCGGATCAAAGTGATTCTTTCCCTCCATGTCCACTTTATCTTCATCTGTATAAATAATATCTGTTTCCGGATCTTCATTTAACAATTTTACACATTCATACAGCGCATCCGGAGCCAGAATATCATCATGATCCAATAAAGCTAAAAAATCCCCTTCTGCCATATCAAGTGCTGCATTCGTGTTTCCGGCAATCCCATAATTCTCATCTAAAAGTTTATAGCGGACACGACTGTCCTTTTTAGAAAACTCTTCAACAATTGCCTGAACACTGTTTTCTTTTCCGCCTCCATCTGCCAAACAAAGTTCCCAGTTTTTGTAACTCTGATCAATTACAGACTGAATCATCTCTTTCAAATATTTTTCCGGTGTGCGGAACAAAGGTACAGCAATACTGAATTTGGGCTGATAATCAAATACTACATTTCTTTGCTCTTCCAATTGTGCTGCTGTGGCTTTATGAGCATCAAACCATTTCTGATACGATTGATTTTCTTTTTGCGTCAGTTTATTATACGCTTTAATAACAGCTCTTTGCAGTCCGCTTCTCTTAACCTCTTTTAAGAAACGTACCGCCATATGATCCATGATCTGTTGTTCCAGTTTAATACGATTGGCAATTAAATCCACTGCCAGCCTGCTCTCAGAGTCAGAAAAGACCAAACGGTATGCTGGTTTTGCATCCTCTGTAATTTCCAATTCAAACCCGCACTTTGTCGTTCCCATCTGATTGGAAAACTGCTCCAATACATCCATACGCGCTGTTCTGCGCAGACGAATGGGCACTTCTCTTTTTCCCACGTCAAATACACGAATATCTACTGGTTCATTGAGGTAACTTACTGCCCAACCTTTAATGACAATCTTATTGTCCCTCATTCTTTTTGTATCCATACAATAACGGATGGTACTTGCATTTTTCTCTACAGGTATCCTCTTTCCACTTCTTCTGGTCAAACACCTAATGATATCTCCGCCCTTTACCCACACTTCTACTTTTTCCGGGCACTGATCACATTTTACCAAAATATTGTAGCCTACTTCTTTAGAACGTTTTGCCTCTTCCCATATGTCCAAAACTTCTTTTCTGTCCTGAGGCTCCCGAATATATGGAACTTTTTTTCCATCTACCAGGATTTTCATTTTATAATCTCTTCCATCTGTAAAAAACAGCCATCCTTGAACATATAAAAGCTTTTCTCTCTCATCGTATCGAATCACATCAACATGATGTCTGTACTTCATACTGCTCACTCTCCTTCAGATGCATTCTACTACCAAAATGGTAACAGACAACTATCCATCTGTCATTTTATTTTTTTTATGACCGAAGTATTACTTACAACTTATAGGCATCACAGACTTCTTTCGTTTCACCAATCATTCGAACCGTACCACCGTCTAACCATACAACACGGTTACACATTTCACGAATCTGATCCATATTATGGGAAACAAAAAGCACCGTAGTACCACCGCTCATCAGCTCCATCATTCTTTGGCGGCTTTTCCTTTGGAAATTTTCATCTCCTACAGCCAAAATTTCATCCACAATCAAAATTTCAGGTTCAACTACCGTGGCAATTGAAAATGCCAAACGCATCATCATACCAGAGGAATAATTCCGAATCGGCATCTCAATAAACTCACCCAACTCTGAGAATTCCAAAATTTCATCAAACTTTTCCATTAAAAACTCTTTTGAATATCCCAAAATGGCACCGTTCAAAAATACATTTTCACGCCCGCTCAAGTCGAAATCGAAACCAGATCCCAATTCCAACATTGGAACAATATTTCCATTTCTAACAACTCGTCCTTTTGTCGGTTTCATAATTCCGGAAATAATTTTCAATATTGTACTCTTGCCGGCACCATTTCTTCCTATAATTCCGACAACTTCTCCCTTTTTCACCTGAAAGTCCACATCGCGAAGCGCCCAAAATTCTTTAAATTTGATTTTTCCCTTGATCAGCTGTGTCACCATTTCTTTTAGGCTTCCAATTTTGTCATTACTCATCATAAAACGCATGGACACATCCTGAACATCAATCATCGTTATATCTTCTCTTATTTCTCTCATCCTGACGTCTCCATTAAATATATAATATAAATTTATCCTGCGTTTTCTTAAACACGAATGCACCGATTATAAGCATTCCCAGCGAAAATGCTCCGCAAATCACATATTCTGATAAAGCAGGAGAACATCCATCAATTATTATTGTTCTCATAAAACTAACGTAATGATACATAGGATTGAATTCCATAAGCATTACCAACCACTCTGCTTTTCCACGAAGGAGATCAATTCCATAAATAATCGGTGTGGCATACATCCACATCATGGAAAATACTCCCCACAAAAATTCCACGTCATGAAAGAACACCATAAGACTTGACAAAAGGAATCCTACTCCAATGGTAAATACGATTACAAATATCAATGCGATGGGAATCAAAAAAATCGCTTTGGTTAAATACAGACCATTAAATAAACCATATATAAATGTAACTAAAAGAAGCGGAACCATGGATAGCAGCAGATTTATACCTGCGGAAAGTACCTTGGTAACCGGATAAATATATTTAGGTACATAAACTTTTGTAATCAAAGATGCATTTCCGGTAATGGCATGCATTGCCTGTGTCGCACAATCACTAAATCCATTCCATGTGATGATACCACACAACAGATATATGGCGTAATGAGTAATTCCCATTCCCCGTAAATCAAACAATTTGCTGAATACAACATACTGCACCAGCATCATCAATAATGGATTTAAAAAACTCCAAAAAACACCAAGAATGGAACGTTTGTATTTAATTTTAAAATCCCTGCTGATTAACTGTTCCATCAGGAACTTATATTTACGCACAGTCTCAATAAAGTCCAATCCAATGGATTTTTTTTCTTTCTTCTGGCAGTTTTTTAAGTGAAGAATGTATAATATTATCAGCAAAAGAAGAACTATTGCAATAACCGGATAAACTCCCCCTCTGATTCTGGAATTTTGAATCTGTGACCAAGCTGTCCAGGTAAAAACCAATAGGCACACTACATATACCAATACTGTAACCTGTCCAATTTTATTCAGATCAGCTTTCTTTTTGTTCATAAATAGCCCCTTTGCCTAAATTATTCAAATTTAAATGTATCTTTTAATCCGCTCCATTTCTGATCCTTCTCAGAAATAATCAGTTTCATACCATCTTCAATAGGCCACTTGACGCCAATTTCAGGATCACTCCACAAAAGTCCACCCTCATCTCCCGGATGATAGAAATCCGTACATTTGTATGCAAATTCTGCTTCATCACTTAAAACAAGGAATCCATGTGCAAATCCTTCCGGAATATAAAACATCTTCTTATTCTCAGCAGATAATTCCACACCAAACCATTTTCCGTATGTTTCGGATCCGGCACGCAAATCAACAGCCACATCAAATACAGTACCACGAATAGCACGCACTAATTTCCCCTGTGGATATTGTTTCTGAAAATGAAGTCCACGCAATACCCCTTTCACAGACATAGACTGATTATCCTGTACAAATTTCATGTCCAGCCCTGCTTCTTTAAAATCATTATAATTATAGGTTTCAACAAAATATCCTCTTTCATCCTTAAAAACAGTTGGCTCAATGACATACAATCCTTCAATATCACATTTTGTAACTTTTATCTTTCCCATTGTTTTACCTCATTTCCTTCTTTATATGCATAGTATGATTCCAAAATACACCAAACTATTATATCATAATTTTTCTCATATTCAAGTCTTTTCCAATAACAACTAACGATCCCAGTACTTCTTGTTCATAGACAATTGTCTTACCACTTTTATGGGCAACTTCCGATATCTTTTTCCCAAAAAATATCCGACATATTTGCATCCACTGATATATATAAGGCGAATCATTTCAAATGGTTGTTTTTTTTCCAATAAATAACGGAACGTTTTCTTTACAAGACGTATGCCTTCCTGTTCAGAGGGAATACCTTCAAAGATCTCCGGATGATCTGCCTGGGAAACAGCCAAATCAAAGTTTCGATGTAATTGTTCCATTCCGGTATAGTTATGTGAATGAATTACCCGTGCCTCAGCACAATATACAATGAAATATCCTTGTTTAATTATATTGGCAGCAAAAATCATATCTTCATTAAATATGGTTCTGCACTCAAAACCACCTAATTTTTCATAAATTTCCTTTTTGTAGGCAGCACATACATTGGAGCAAAAATATGTTTTGATTCCCAACTCATTTAAATCAGAATATTTCTTTACTCTGCTTTTTTTCGGATAATTAAAGCTTCTTGTATAGCGTTCAATTAAATTGCAATTTTCATTCGGCAATTGTCTGGCATATGCTGCTCCCACCCGATCATCATCAAATGATTCAACCAATCGCTCGATCACATGTGCATCTGCTAAAACAGCATCTTGTGTCATAAAAAGAAGGATGTCTCCTGTAGCCATTTTTGCTCCGGCATTTCTCGTCCCACCATGATCAAATTCTTCTTTCTTAATATGAATCACCCTCAACTGTTCCAGACTTGGATAGTTTTCTTCATGATAATACCGTTGTTCCGTATTGATAACTATAATCTCTTTAATCGGATATGTCTGATATTTCAATCCTTTTAAAAGACGTACATACATACTATTCGGTTTATATACGGGGATGATAACACTTACTGTTTTCTTCATTTTCTAACTCCTTACTTTCTTCATTTTTCCGATTCCACCTCTTCCAACATACCAATAAATTACACCTGTAACCCCAAACCAAAACCATGTTGTGGAGACAGAAAACCATGTTGAAAAAAAGGAAAGAGCCACATATACTGCAATCTGCCCTCCAAAGAGATAGATAATCGGATTTCTCCCTTCTTTCATTTTTTTTGCGAGGAACGCACATACCCATCCAAGAACAACTCCCAGCAATATCACTCCAACTAATCCAAAATCATAATATGCATCATAAATAATTGTCAATGTATTTAACTCGGTTTTCGTCAAATACACCGGTTGTACCAGCCACTCACGAAATGGAGAAATAAATTTTAACCCCGTCAAAGCAAACAGTGGGAACGCCATGCGAAGTCCCATGGTATGTTGTGTCATCTGTTCTACCAGGCAATTAAAATTCGCATAATTATTTGCAACATAAATATAAGGATATTGAACAAACATGGGAAAATTAGGATTTTTCATTTCAAAAATACCATTGAGATATCCTGGTTCATAATTTCTTCTCATAATCATAACCGCCATAACCAGTACCACTACCACGCCAATGCCTCCGCCCACCATAACCAGACGTTTGACATTAATATCTTTTTTCATCATTAAATATATAAAAAACGGAAGAGCTACTGTAAGTAGGAATTGGAATTTCGAAATACAAAGTATCGCTATGGATAATGCTGCAATATTTGCTATAATTAAAAGTATAATCACACCTTTCGATAGTTTCTTCCCTGACCCACTTTTACAGTTTTCTTTATGCACCATCCAAAAAATCAATGTAAGTGCATGTGTCATCATACAAGTCACTGTAAAATAATGAATTCCTGTAACATGAAAGTAATTGTATGCATGCGTATCCTTTGAAAATAACGGAACGTAACCTAAAATAAAGGCTTCTAATACGAATGCTGCCAACGCCACTGCTGCTACAGCGATAACCGAAACCAACAAAGGCTGTTCCATAGCTGCATCATTTAATATTTTTCCGTCGGTTTTCTTCTTTTTCTTTCTCGTTACATCCCTATATTCTTTATAATCATATCCAATTAAAAAGCTCAGATAAAATGCTGCAAAGCAAAGCCAGGTCATACTACTCCATTCTGTCTGTAGATTACTCAACTGAAAAGCAGCGATCCCTTCTCCCCCAACAAATGCCAATGATAGTAACCCTCTATAATTCACAAGGTTTTTCGTTTTTTTATAAAAAAAGCCATATAGAAAAATCGCTCCCAATAATAGCAAAAGACCGGAAGCAATATGCTGTCCGGTTTTGCTGATACACATAGAAGCAACTGAGATCCCAAGGAAACCTCCGTACAGAATAATTGTTTCTTTTTTCATTAACAAGCTCTGCTCCTTCCAACTCATGCTTTATGTGATTTTATTTTATTCTCCCAATCCTTCACTTACCGCTTTAATGATAGCTTCCATCGCTTCCTCTTCATCCACACCTTCACAGCAAAATTCCACTTCATCTCCGCTTTTAACACATGCCCCTAAAACACTTAGGACACTCTTCGCATTTGCTACGGTATTTCCCTTAAACTTAAACGTAACCGATGATTTGAATTTCATAGCTTCCCGGCAAAGAACACCAGCTGGTCTTAAATGCAAACCTGTCGGATTTTTAATTTTTATTTTTTTCTGTATCATAGCAATTCCTCCACTCTTTTTTTCTATAAAATATTTAGTCAAATCTCTTAGTGAATGATACAATTTTCATTAAGAATCAAAACTCAGCTTTAAGAATTCTCATCTGTCTCTTTATCTGATACGCTATCATCATTCTGGCTTTCTGTCACAGATGCTGGAATCGTTTCTGTTTCCTGTGGACTTTCTTCACCATCAGTCGTTGTTTCTGTTATTGTACCATTATTATCATCATTTTGCGAACTATCTACTGAAGAATCCGTTTCTTTTTCAGTATTATTTTTCTTTTCTGTTACAGTTACACGCACACTTAACGATTCCTGATTTTTGATGGTATAACCAACTATATCCTCCACAACAATAGGTACCTGATGCGCTCCGGGTTCTAAATTGCTCACATCCACCGAAGCATGAATACTTTTTTCACTGAGTTTTTCAAGATCTGCTTCAAAACCGTTAAAACGTATATTCACAGAAAAAGGATTAAATGAATAGTCATAATTTTCATTTTTTCCCACCACATCCAAATTTGATGTATTATAAGTAATCAGTTTGTCCTTAAGCTGTTCAATTTTAACTGTGACTACTGCTTTGCTGCTTTCTCCAAGAAGTTCAACTCCATCTGGAAGATAGTCATTCAAATCCACTTCCACAGAAACATCCTCTTTCTGCCCATCCACTGAAAGAACATCTTTCGGAATAATAATCTCATTTGTCTCACTAACTACAGAACGGATTCCCGCAATCGTTACTGTGGATGGTTCTACACTGAAAGAACTAACCTTATACCCTTCTGCCGGTGTTCCGTTAATACTTTCCAACTTTACCGTCGGCGTTCCCACATTCAAAAATGTTGCCGTTAATTCTGCTGTTTCCGAACTCATTTTCAAAAGTGGCTTGCTTTCCCGATCAATTTTACTATCTGTATTGTCATACATTTCCAAATTAACCGTTTTCTTGACAACCTGCTCGTCTGCCGTCATCTCTAATGTTTCAACAACTTTTACCGCTGCCACATCACTGAATTCTGATTCCGGACCCGAAATAGTAATAACAGATGGATTGAGTTCGATTTGGTCATCAGATAAAACATACTCTTGCGGTAATCCCTCATCTGCTGTAATTTGTTTTTTCACTTCAAACTGTTTTTCAATATACTTATCCATATTTACCTTCACATATGGACCTGTTTTCTGATAATCCCATTCAATGTAAGCAGAATGATCTGCATCATCGGAATAACTTACTTCTACGCGAACTAACCGTTCCGATGGAAAATCTTCTCCTCCGCCGATATTCTGGGTCAAGTCTGCTACCGCTTTAAAATCATCTGCACTTACCCGATCCACATCACTCCGGCGTGCCTTGACATCAATTTCAATATATTCTGTCGCTTTTAATACCGCCAGACCGTAATCTTCCTCCAGTGCATCCTCAAATTTATATTCAATCGGTACTCTTACCACCAATGTTTTTACCTGGTTTGCAGCATTTGCTATCGCTGACCAGCATAGGAATGCCAGCACAAAAGAACATACTTTCAACAAAATATTTGTTGTGAAAAATTCCTGTATTTTTTTCTTTATTTTCTTCATGCCTTTTTCCACCGCTTTCCTTTCCAAAGTTTGAATCGTTTTACATCAATGTCTTTTTTCTGAATAAAATTAAGCTTTGCACGCAATTTATCCCTATCCACATTGTGAAACAATTCCCCGCCGATGGCTATAGACACATTTCCTGTCTCCTCAGAAGCAATTACTGTAATAGAATCCGTCACTTCACTGATTCCCAATCCCGCCCGATGGCGTGTTCCCAATTCTTTACTGATATCCATATTATCTGAAAGCGGAAGATAACACGTAGCTGCAATGATCTGGTCTCCCCGAATCACCACCGCCCCATCATGAAGTGGTGTATTATGTTCAAAAATCTGTACCAGCAGCGGCGCACTGACTTTCGCATTTAAAATAATACCGGTATCAATATATTCATCCAGAAGAATATTCTGTTCAATTACAATCAATGCACCTGTTTTAGCCCGGCCAAGATCAAAACTGGCATCAATAATAGCATTGATCGTTTCTTCACTAAAACGTTCCTGTTTATCTTTTGAATTATCAAATGGTACAATTCCCGAAATCACTTTCTGATTTCCCAACTGTTCCAATGCTTTTCGAAACTCCGGCTGAAAAACAATAACAAGTACAATAATCAGCATACTAAAGGAATTTTCAAACAACCATATCAAATTGTTCATTTGAAATATCTGTGCTGCCACATATAAAATAGCAACCGTCAATACACCCTTTAATAAAACCCAAGCCTTTGTCCGCTGAATCCACACAATAATATGATACAGCAAAAATGCAAAAACAAAGATTTCAATCACATCATTCCAGCCGATATTTAATTTGGCCAACGAAAACGTATCCGTCAGCCACTGGGTTATTACATTCATGGAACTTATCCCCCTTTATTCATCCTCTCGAGCATCTTCTGCTGCTTCTGTAATATTTTTCACCTGAACTTCTGGTTTCGTTACAGAAATCTTTGGCACAGCCTTCACATAATAATAATAATCATCGTCTTCAAACTGTGCGTACTCCGTTCGTGAATAATCAACTGCAAACAGGAAAAACTCCAAAACAGCACCAGTCGCAATTCCCAGAATCACACTGATCACGACAGCCATAACATTGACATGTACATCAAAAATGAAATTACCTGTAAGTACAAGTAATGTATATAATACCGTACCCACTGCCAGCGCAACTGTCCATGCATAATTAATAGAAAGCCTGCGTACAGCCCAAACCAACCAAATTGTGACCATTGCTGCTACCAAAATCAACAGCATTTTTTCATCCTGCAAAACAGATTCCATATAATAAATCACCTTTTGGATAACATTCAGAGAGCTTGTTCCAAACGCTAAAACACTAAAATCAGCATTTACCAAAGAAACCATTCCACATGTAATTAAGCCAAAACATACTGGTACTACTGACAACGGACCGGTTACCAATCCGATGGATAAAATTGCGGCACCCGGAATATCCCATATTCCCAAAAGAATAATCAGAGACATCAGCCAGGCATTTCCCGGTTTAAATACAAAATAAAGCAAAAACATTAAAATAAAAATCACCGCTGCCACCACCATAATCTCTATGGATACGGCTGACAGATGTATCAAAATCAAACAACATATAAAAAAAGTAATCATTGCCGAAGGTGTAAACGCACATATCACAGCCAGCAAAATCGGTATAAATGGATTATTTAACGCTGTTCGATATCCTGTAGCCAATGTAATACTGATAAATGCTGTTAATGCGAATACAAATTTGCACGTCGGCAAAATATATCTGCTATACTTTCCATAAAATGTCTTTACCTGTTCTCGAAAGACTAATAATCCCATCATAAGCGGGATCCTCCTACTTCTTTTTCCGAAACCTATCCAAAAACCAATTCTGTTTTTTCTTATTCGGTTTCATATAATCGATTTAACTGTTTCAGATTAGCCTGATATTTTTTCATCATTTTTTTTGCATTATCATATTTTTCACTATAATACCAATATGCTGCAAAACCATAAATAATTGTAAAAATCAAATACATTCCCATTAGTATAATGCCAATCAATATCAAACTTGTAAAATTCGTGAAAATCATCGATGATGCATTTTCTACCTGATAAAACAACCACATAGAAACTCCGATAATAAATGCTGTGGTCACAGATAACCATATAAGAATCATATGAAAAGAAATATAATCTTTTCTATGATATCGCATAATTATCAGAGCTTTTCTTCTTTGCTTTTCCTCGAAGCATGCAGCTTGTGTCATCAATTTTACCTTTTCCTCATGAATCATGACTCCACCTCCATGCTATTTTCCTATCAAATAACTGATCGCTGCTATTTATTTACAACCATCATCTCATACTTCAAAAATAGTATACCACAGTTCTTCTTAAATTTGTAGAACAATTTTCTGAATTTTTTATTTTCCTGTAACAGTTCAGCCATAGGACTGTAACAGGAGAGAAAATTATGCTTGCATAATTTTCTCTCCCGGTCAGACCTATGAGCTAAGCGCCTGTAAATGAGTAAAGCGGTGGCGACAGCCACAATAAGCACGCAGTGCGGTTTTACGAATGGCGCGGTCTGAACTGTTACATTTTCTTTCCTATAATTGGTTCACTGTCAAGTGATTTGCCAATTTCTATAACAATCATTCAGCCGTATATAATAAATTTATATCAAATACATTCAATAATTATGTATTGCTTTTCGTGATAAAATTTGTTATAAGAAAAAAAGAACACAGAAAGGATTCAATCAGCCATGAAATATTTTTTTGCCGTCAGCTGTATTCTGATTTTCATATTGATCCTCTATACCATTATACACATAGTTCAGCGAAACCGATTTCCCTATGCCCCAAAACATATTTTAACAAAACGGGAATATCATTTTTATCATCTGCTCAGAGATGTTGCTGACGAATATGGATATATGGTTTGTCCCAAAGTTGGCTTAAAAGATCTGCTGGCAGTTACATCGCGCCATCAATATATGAAGTATTTTCATAAAATCGCCCAAAAACATATTGATTTTGTCATTTGCGACCAGGATCTCCATGTAGTCTTCGTATTGGAACTGGATGATTCCAGCCATGATACCAAAGAAGCAAAAAAGCGGGACAAATTTAAAGATATGGCTTTCAAAAGTGCCGGTATTCCTTTAAAACGCTTACGGGATTATGACGAAAAAGCTATATACGCTCTCTTTAAATAAATCACGTTTTATAAAAAAGACATCCACTACGTTATTTCCAAAGAAAAAAAGGATATCTATTGGTATGTAAACATAACATTCCAAAAAGATATCCTTTATTTTATTGTTTTATTTTATTTTTTTATTTTATTTAATTGCGCATTCATCTCCAAAAGCTGTTCTTTTGTTATTTTTCCTCCTGTCAGCCCCATTAAATTAACAAGACGCAAAACAGTAAAACTTCCAATCATTTTTAATACTTCCGGTGTCATCTGCATACCGCTACTCTGTTCCTCTTTTTGTCCCATTTGCTGAAGCATATTCATAAACAACATCTGACCCTCTTTTGATGCGAGAATTGTTTCCATTTTATCATTCAAGGAGAAATACCCTTCCGGAGCAGTAATATCAAACCAATTCAAAATTGCACCTTTTTCTTTCAGACGATACGCCTCATTAAATGTATCTACTTTCCGAATAAAACTATGATCCTGATATTTACCTGCCCGTGCCTCCAAAATACTTTCTCCCACATTTGGTACATCAAAATGGAAAAAATGATCCTCAGCACATTTCTTTCCTATACTGCTACCATTTACAAAAAGTTCGACTTCCTCAAGGTTGGAATATACCGTAACCTTTGTCACATCTTCCACACGATCCACATAACGCTTTCCGCAGATGTGAACAAACGGATCATCCGACAACCATGCTTTATAAGCATAAAAAGCATCCTTCTTATACTTTCTGTCAAAGGTTATTAAGCCTTTATGATTTTGCCCGTTTTCTCCGCCTTCATTTCTTGCGTCTGCGCCAAAATCAAACATATTCCATGCATGAGTTGCCCAAATATATTTTCTCGAAAACAATTGTTTAATCAATTCTTCATGGTAATATGCCTGATATTCTTCCGTATAATCTCCCTGTTCCGGATTAGAAGTATGCCAGTTTAATGCTTCACATCCGTATTCACTGCAGCCAATAGGAATTTGGGGGAATCTTTCATGGAAATGATCAAACCATGGTCCATTCATGTCCGTCGTTCCGCCGTACCAGCCAAAATAGTGATTGTAGGACACGGTATCCGGAATCTGTATATATGGATCTTCTATACTGCACATCGAAACACATGCCATTGTAGTCAGTCTTGTATGATCCATTTCATGTACCATATCATTTAGAGCTCTATGATTTTCCAATAGTTCTTCATCCGATGGACCTTTCATTGTTATTTCATTTGATAATCCCCATACCACAATAGACGGGTGATTGTAATTTTGAATAATCAATTCTTTCATCTGAGAAATGGTATTTTCTTTTCCATTTTTCAAATGCTGTGATATGTATGGTATCTCTGCCCAGACAATCATACCCCGTTCGTCACACAAATCATAAAATGTCTGGCTATGCTGATAATGTGCAAGACGAATGGTCGTTGCTCCCATCTCACAAATCAGGTCCATATCTTCCACATGATGTTCTCTTAACAAAGCATTTCCGATTCCCCATCTGTCTTGATGACGGGCAACTCCGCGAAGAGGATATTCTACTCCATTCAAAATAAATCCTCTCTCCGGATCTATTTCAAATGTACGACAGCCGAAGCGCGTAGAAACCTGGTCCAGAATTTCACCCTTACATAAAATGCTGACTTCTGCAGTATACAAATAAGGATCTTTTTTTCCATTCCAGCGATGTACATTTGTTATATCTAAAACTGCTTTTGTGTCAGTAATATCAGAAATAAAATCCGCTACGATTGTTCCGCTTTGATCTTTTAAGACATACTTCAGCTTTTGCCCTTCCTCCGCATTGGAAATAAATACTTCCATTTCCACCTTGGCATCATTTTCCGTCAATGTCGGCGTAACACAAATTCCTGATCCCCCATAATACTCCAGATCAAAATGGGAATGGGAAACTGCAACTATATTTACATTTCTATAAAGACCCCCATAAAATGTAAAATCAGCTACTTGCGGATATACAAAATCATTTTCACTGTTATCCACTGCAATAACCAGCAGACTCTTTTCCTTCCATACATCAGTAAGATCAATTCTCCAGGTAGAATATCCTCCATCATGATGTGCTATTTTTGTTCCGTCAAGATAAACATCTGCCGATGAATTTGCTCCCTGAATTTCCAAATAATATTGATCTGCTTTCGGGAAATCTGTACGGTCAATTTCTTTTGCATAGTATGCTACACCGCGATAATAGTCATTCCCTCCATCTTGTCCATCAATTGCATTCCAGGTATGAGGTAATGTCACCCAATACCACTTTTCCGGCATTTTTTCCGGAACTTGTTCTGCCTCTTTGGAAAAAGCCCACTTTGTATTAATATTAATAATTTCTCTCATAATACGCTACTCCTTAATTATTTTCTCTTTTTTGCTTTAAAACTGCAACATTTTCATCTACCCGTTTTTTGCTTAACGGATAAACAAAAATCAAACATAAACCAACCCCAATATAAAGCAATCCTGGCAATAACGTAGCTACATTATATATACCATTCGTAACAGCTTCTGTCTGAACCTGTACGCTGGAATCATATCCCACTATCGCCAAAGCAAACGCGCCGAATCCACCGGCAAGAGCCTGTCCTATTTTTCTTGAAAAAGAATAAATAGCATAAACCATTCCATCTTCACGTCTTCCGGTACGTACTTCTTGATCATCAATAACATCGGTTACAAACGCCCAGATAACCATGTTGAAAAATCCAAACCCTAAATAGCCCAATATTGAAATCACAATAAAAAGGAAAGCCGATTTCACACGCAGAACAAACAAAAAGATGGAGGCAGCACCAGCAATAATGCATCCTACCGCACTTATTTCTTTTTTACCAAATTTTTTTGTTAAAGGTTTTACAAGCGGTACAATTAAAAAGGATGGAAGCAAGCCAGCCAACCCCATAATGGACAATGCATTTTTATCATTAAAATAATCAATAAATACATACTGATTCACAGACTGTGTAAGCAAAGATGCCAATAAAAGTAAAATCGCCGCAAGAATAATTCCAAGAAGAGCTCTGTTTGTAAACAATGCTTCTATAGTTTTCAAAAGGCTGACACGCTCTTCTTTTGCCGATGGTTCCACTTTCACACGTTCCACAGTCAGACAATAGCAAACAATATAACAGATAATCGCAAATACGGAAAATATTCCGGCAATCAATGTCATCCTTCCGCCTTCTACCAGCTGATTACCAGCAGCATCAGTTGTATACACAAGAAGCGGAGCCCCAACACCAACCACTAACTGTGCAAGCAGCGCACCAAGGCTGCGAAATGTGGAAAGGCTTGCCCGGTCATCAGCATCCTCACTCAGAACGGATGCCATGGAACCATAAGGAATATTAATAGCGGTATAACAAACACTTCCCCATAACAGATAGGTTACAAACATATAGATTACTTTGATTGTCATAGATGCCTCTGCCATAGATCCCTGATACATCAGAAAACTAGCCACAGCAACAGGTCCGCACATCCGGAGTAACCAGGGACGGAATCTTCCATTTTTTCCGGGTTTTAAACGGTCTACAATTCTTCCCATGGTGACATCTGTCACAGCATCCACACAACGGGCTACTAAAAATAGCGTACCTACTACTTCTGGCGAAACGCCAAGTACCTTGGTGTAAAATACCATTAAGAATAAACTGGCAAAAATAAATGTAAAATCATTTCCAAAATCGCCAAACATATAGCCGATTTTATCTTTCCATCCAAACGGACGTATTGTTTTTGTTTCCATAAGATCTTCTCCTTTTTCCTCCATTTTTCTCTATGTTACTTCTTATGCAAATATAAGTGTTATAAGTATTTTTTTCGTAGTTGTATTTTTTTTGGTTTTATTTGACTTTTTGACATATTTATACAATAATGAATGAAAGGAGGGGAACAAATATGAATTATAAAAAAGAATATCATTTCTTTTTGAAGCTGCTTAGCAAAATGAATTTAAATGTTTTAAAAGTGCAATTTCCTTGTAAAAATGACCTTTCATTTGATTTAAACATACGAAAAACGGTCTATGCTAATATAGAGTATGACGTATATTTGACAAACTTTCTCCAGACATGTAAACCTCATATTATCTATAAAATTTTTGATGAATTTTTATCAAATTATATTGTCTTTCAATTACCTGACGTTAAAAACAAAACCTATTTATTAATCGGTCCCTTTGTTATTCATCCGCCCTCAAATGCTGATATATTTAAAAAGGCAGAAGAATTCCAAATTCCTCAGGAGTATTTTTCTCGTTTCAAACAGTATTTCGAATGCTTACCGCTAATCATTGACACTGACACACTTCTCACAATCATAAATACTTTTTTCGAAATAATATGGCAGACCCCAAACGATTTCCATATAGAAGAACTTCACTCCTTTCACTCAGAGAAATCCATGCCATACTTTTCGTATACACCTGAATCTGACGAAAACTTATCGGAAATAAAACAAATGGAAAATCGCTATGCAACAGAAGATTCTGTCATGCAGATCGTAGCCAACGGACGTATTCATGAAGCTGAAAACTTCATTCCTCAATTCACGGTACAGACATTTGAACAAAGGCTGGCAGATCCAGTACGAAACGCCAAAAACTATGCAATAATTATGAATACCATACTGCGCAAAGCTGCTCAACACGGATCGGTCCATCCTTATTATATTCACAAAATATCCTCCCATCATGCACGAAAAATTGAATTACTCACATCCGAAAAAGCCGCCCTGGTTCTTCTTAAAGAAATGATGCGCAAATACACTATGCTTGTTCAAAATTACTCCTTAAACGGCTACTCACCTCTTATTCGAAATGTTTTGGTCGCCATTGATTCTAATCTTGCCGGAGAACAAAAACTAAGCATACATGCAAAACGCTTAAACACAAATCCCAGTTATCTTTCCGCTTTGTTTAAAAAAGAAGTGGGAACAACCCTTACTTCTTATGTTACAAAAAAGCGGATTGAACAAGCCATATTTCTCCTGAATTCTACAAAACTTGAGATACAAACCATTGCAGAATATTGTGGTTTTACAGATTTATGTTACTTTTCTAAAATGTTCAAAAAAATAATCGGAAAATCACCCAGTGCATACCGTGACAGTATCCTGCACTAAAACGATGAAAAACGCGCGTCGTAAACCAATCTATAATCTGATGGTTTGCGACACGCGTTCCTATTTTACACCGTTTCGATTTATGTGTAAGCTCTTACACGCAAAGGGATTCCCAAATGCTCTGCGAGTTTTTTACTTTCCTCAATTTCTTCTGGAGAAATCACATCAACTACACTGAATTTCACTTCTTTAAAATACAGTTTGGATTTTTTTGAAAAAGCAATCATATCCTCAAAAGCATTGTCAAAACAAGGGTTTGTAACCTCTTGATATCTTGCTGGATTTGGGGCATTTAAACTAATAGAAACCGAATCAATATATTTCGATAATTCTTCTACGATTGGTTTTTTCAGAAATCTTTCCCCTAAACCATTTGTGTTTAAGCGAAGCTGAATTTGGGGATATTTCTGTTTCATATATTTAGCTGTCTCTAATAAATTATCATATGCACATGTCGGCTCTCCGTATCCGCAAAAAACTGCCGAGCGATATGGTGAAAAATCAAATTTTTCGATCGCCATTTTTATTTCATCAAAGGATGGTGTGTGTTTATGCCACATTTCCTTTGCGTCACCAATCGTTTCATTTTCCTTGCGAATACAGAAGATGCAATTACATGTACAACGATTTGTAATATTAAAATAGACATTGTTTCGATAAACATAAATAATATTTGCCATAATACGGTCCTTCTTTCATAATCATATTCTTTTTTTCAATTGCAGACGATCCAATGTAAAACCAAGTAACAAGAAGGCAACTCCGCTTCCTACCGGTTGAATCCATCCTACTAACAATGCTGGAAGTAATGCTGCCCATGTACCAAAGAGGATTCCTTCTGCAATAAAATATCCTATAAATGTAATGAATCCGGCAATAAAAATTCCACTTACATTCCGTTTTCCGATAATTTTATCTTTTTTTGAAGTAAACGGAATCACAATAAGCATTTTAATGATAAAGGTAGCCGGGATCCACATGGGTGCAGTAAATAGATCCGCTAAAACACCTCCGATTATCCCAGCTGCCAAAGCATAGGGAAACGGAAGTATGCAGGCAGCCAGATAAATAAAGGCATCTCCCAAGTGAACATATCCTCCATTCGATCCAATGGGAATATGAAACAGAAATGCAGTCATTACGCAAATTAATGCTGAAAACAAAGCAGCACTTGTAAGAAAATGGAGTTTCGTTTGTTGTATTGCAGTTGAATTCATAAAAGCCTCCTATAGCAGTAAAGGTAAATATGGTTCAAAATGGATTCCGTCATTTTTTGAAGTATGTTCCTTTACGGTTTCCATAAGAGCTGTTTCTAAAAACTTGACAGCTTTACAAACACTTTTCCTAACAGAATCCCCTTTTACCACGCCTCCACAAACAACCGAAGCCAGCAAGTCGCCGGTTCCCGAGTAGCTTTCCCCATATATTTTTGAAGAGATCGCAGTTACCTGATTTGGTTCGATGACTAAGTTGTAATATCTGCTCTCTGTGTCTGAAACACTCTGATAAAGAATACCGGTCACAATGATCGCTTTTGTTTTTTCCTGAAATAGTGTTCTCCCAAGCTGCGCGATGGAATCCAGATAATCTGAGGTCTTCCTTTTTCCCGTTAAAGTCATATAATTCGTATCTGTTAGTAAACAAAGTTCTGTTAAATTGGGTGTGATTATATCAGCATGATGAATAAGCCGTTTCATTTGAGAAACAAAATTTGAGCCATAAATATCATAAGTAACACCATCATCTCCCATCACCGGATCAACCAGCAGAAATGTTTTTTCCGTTTGAAAATCTTTGACAAAATTCAAAATAATCTGTATTTGTTTTTCACTGCCCAAAAAACCTGTATAAATTCCATCGAAACGAATCTTTCGCTTTTTCCACTCATGAATATATGCGTCCATACATTCCGTAAAATCCCTACAAAAATAACTACTATATCCTGTTTGATTACTTAAAATAGCTGTAGGAAGAGGACAAGGTTGTATTCCCATAACAGAAAGTACCGGGATCGCCGCTGTAAGAGAGCATCTGCCAAGTCCGGATAAATCATTGATAACAGCAACTTGTTTTATCACAACATAACCTCCTGATAAATCTTTTTTATAGAATACGGCAAAATTGTCATACATAAAATACACAAAAATCACATTTTTTTAGGGGTCAGTTTACATAAATAGAATTTTATCCCTTATTTACGTTTCACGAATTCAAACTATTTTGGTCGATCTAAATTTATCCCCCTATAACTTTCAAGGGCATAGATTTTCCGTTTTGCATGTAATGATTCTGCTGGAATAAGGAAACCGCCTGGGCAGAGAAAAATGTTCAGCCGGTTTCAGTGTTGTTGCAGTAGATTTATTCATGCATTTATGCTAAGATTAGAACGATTATAATTATTAACTGGAGTAAACAATTATAAGTTCACTAAGACGATTGTTAATACTACTTCTTACAGTGCTTGTAACGATGGGAATGTATAGATGCATGTTTCAGCAGCACAAATGAAACAAATTGATTTTAAAGGTGGTGTTACAATGATTGGAATATTATTCATTGTAGTTGCGGTCATTCTACTTCTTATGCGTCGATTGCTTGGCTCTTCTGAGTGGGAATCCAACAAGGTGCCAGGAATTGGTGTTGTAAAAAAGAGAATTCAGGAAAATTGCAGAATTCATTTTTTTGTGGAGTTCCAGGATCAGAACGGTGAGCTTCATGTTGGAGAATCGGTCCCGTACAAATCAACACAGGGAAAATATCAGATAGGAGAATCTGTAAAGATCCTGTACTGTTTTTCTCCCAAGGGAAAAGCGTTTTGTGAGATCGACGATCCGGACCTGATCTCATGCGAAGTCGAAGCCAAGCGCGTCAGTATGGTGATGCTAATCGCTGCCATTTTATTGATTGCCTTGGGAGCTATCAGCCTGATTACATATGCAGCAGCGTTGTTATTCTGAGCAAATCTTTAATCAATCTTACTGTCAAAGTTGCTCGATAGATTCTGTAAATGAGCTTTAAACATTCTGGCAAAATGTTTAAAGCTCTGTAATATAAAATCCCCAGACTGTATTTGTTCAGTCTGGGGATCCATGTTATATGATTTCCTTCTTTTTTCTAAAAGTAACATTTACAAGGAATTTCTCTGTATTTTTCCATTTTTCTCTTCTTTCTATTCCTGTCCCGCCTTAAAATTATAAATCGGTTTTAAAATCTCCGTCACTTCCATTGTATCTGTAACTGCCTCTCGTATATCTTTTAATCCGCGATAAGCAAAGGGTGCCTCATCCAGCGTATCTTTTCCAATACAGCTACAATAAATGCCTTTCATCTCTGCTTGAAACCCGGACACTGTAAAATGTTCTTTGACAGCCTCCCGCTTCATAATACGACCGGCTCCATGGGGTGCTGACTCATTCCAGTCAGGATTCCCTAATCCGGTTCCGATCAAGATACCATCGCGCATATTAATGGGTACCACAACCTTTTCTCCTTCCTTCGCTGATATGGCACCCTTTCTCAACAAAAATCCTTTGGGAGAAGGCTCTACATAATTATGAATGAAAGATTCTGCCGGATCTGGTTTCCATTTCATAGCCTTTACCAATTCATCCAAGATACATCTCCGGTTATATTCGGCAAATTCCTGTACTATCTGTAAATCATGTAAATAGTCTTCCATAAACTGACCTTCCAGATAAGTCAGTTCATACACCACATTCTCACCCTTTTCTTTTAAATACTGCTGTCCTTTCTTCAAATAATATTCTGTAACTTCTTTCCCCAGATGACGACTTCCGGAATGAATCGCCAGATATAAATTTCCTTCTCTGTCTTGATCCAATTCAATAAAATGATTTCCTCCCCCCAAAGTTCCCAGACTGACAATAGCCCGATCCAACCGAATATGGTGATAACACCTCAATTCTTCCAGTGGAACCATTTCATAGAAGCGATGCGGCTTTTTCCGTATCCCCTTCCCAACTGGAATTGTTTCTCGGATCACGCGATCCAGTTTCTGAAATTCCATTCTTCTCCACCTCAGTTTTGCCAAAGTAATTCCACAGCCAATGTCAATCCCCACCACATTGGGCAGAATTTGTTTTTCCACCGTAGTGGTAAATCCAATTGTCCCTACTTTACCTGGATGGACATCCGGCATCACTCTGATCTTACATCCCTGAAAAGCTGTCTGGTTACAAAGCTGCTGAATCTGTGCAACCGCATAGTCTTCCACATCATCCGTAAATATTTTTGCTGAAGCATATTGACCGTTTACTATTTTCATATTATTCTGATTCCTCTCTTTTGTTAGTGCCTTCCGCCAAAAAGACGAAAAAAAGCACCTCCTATGTTAGAGATGCCAAAAAAGCCCTGCTATACAGTTATATTGATCTAAGACCTCACAAAGTAACCTCTCTCACCTTGCATAGAAAAGAATCAAATGAAGCCTAATTTTACAATCCTATCACACCGTCTAAGGGCAATCCGCCATTCTCCAATTTATTTTCTTGTAATAACCAAATAGATATTATTTTTGCTGTCATAATTGCCCTCCTTTCTTAATCACCGATGAATAAGTAACTAGTAATCTAATAAGATTACAGGGTTCAGTATAGTTGTTATTTTCTCATGTGTCAATAGTTCATTTTAATATCTTCTCCTCAGCGTATCAATGGCACTTGATCACTGTTCTACCATCGATCCGTCCAAACTGTCCTGTTGTCCCACTATATTTCAACAAAGACCTCCCCGTCGTCCCGTATAGCGGTGGTTTTACCGTCGAGCGGTTGAGACTAGATATTTAGAGATTCTACACCGTTCTCCTCTCTATTCAAAATCTAACACCATTATCTCTTAAAATCTTTTCTTCTTTATCTTTCCAGAGCTTCCATTTACGCTCTGCTTTTTCATGGTTATATGCCATTTTCCTTACCTCTAATCTGATCGGTATGAAAATTCAGATTGGAAAGACACTCAAATCTTTGCGGTAATAAGAAAAATAAGAACTATATTACAGAAATAAGGCTTCTACATTTAGGGCGTGGGAATACCAACAATAGTAGGAACTTTTTTAACAGATTATCCTCATTCCTATGTAAGGTGATGTAAATAGTCGCTGCTTCGTATAAGAAGCATATCGTTCGAAACAAATTAATGCATAAAAAATCCCTCCAAACTTAAAAATAGTTTAAAAACCATCATTTAAAAATAACGGTTCTCTATGCCACCGTTCCGACTGCACCGCACAGAGAAAAACGGCGACCTTGATTTTTCAAAGTCACCGCTGGTCGTATGGGCAGTCAAAAAAGCTGCTGTACGACGGCTTTTTTGTCGTCATACAGCAGATCCAAATTCATAATGGCCTATACCATATAATCGCTTCGTAGCGCTTCTACCAGATTACATTTCAGGATTTGTTTGCCACCCAAGTAATACGCCAATGCCACAAAGCAAAAAAGTGCTACAATAAAAAGTACAATAGGAAGAATGGGAGCCACCGCCCAAAATTCCATTGGGTTCAGGTAGCTTGCAGTTATCATAAACCACACAAATAAGGCTGTAACTGGCAGCGTGATCAGAACGGGACGACCAGCAATGACGAGAGCTTCGATCCAGAATATTTTTCGCATACTCTCAGGTGTCATTCCGATGGACATATATCTCGCAAATTCTCTTTTTCTTTGCCGAATAAATCCCAATGTGTTGGAAAACACATTGGCAATCCCGATGAAGGCCAACAGCACACACAGCGCCCCAACTACCAGCTTATATCCCTTCAGCATAGCACCATTGTCCAGCTTTTCCTGAACCCGGTTTTCCATCTCGAAAGAAATGTCGTGTCCCAGTACATTCGTCAGTTCGGTTTCAATCGCATTCAGTTCTGTCAGGGTTCTCTCATTTTCTGATAGAACACGGATATAGGTGTCTGGTTCCGCATTTCCAATCGTTTCCTGAATCTGTTTCCAGGTGGAAATGGAAACAAATTGGACTAAAGCATAATTATCATATTCTTCTCTTAAAACCGGCGGTTCCTGCGTAAGACCTAAAACCGAAATCACCACAGTTGCAGTCGTGTCGCCCTGGTTCTGCAAAGTTATCGTGTCTTGGTTCTCTGATAAAAATGGAACGTATTCCTTGTATCTGAAATTACTGTTTATACTGTCCCAAATACGATTCAGAACAATGCTTCCGTTCTCCGCTGAAGAAACGCCAATCTGTTCACAATACTTGGCAAAACTGCTGTCATCCATAATCACAATGGGAGCCTGAATGGTATAAATCCCATCTGCTTCACTGACATCGCTTCCAACAATTGCTTCAAGTCCACCCAGACTTTTTACATTTTCGCTGACAGTATCTGCCTGAATAGAACAAAAGGCGCTGGCCTTTTGATAAATCACACTGTTTGTATCAGCCAAATCATGGATTTCATCTGTATAAGAAAAGTCCTCGATATTTGTATCCTCAAGCGTTGCTATCACATCCCAAGCATCCTGGTAACGTTCAAAATAGGTATGGTTTGTGCTTATTCCTGAAAGAGTGAAGAAGCTCATCATAAGCGCAAAGCCCAGAAAAGAAAGGGTTAATGACAGCGTAGCGGTTCGCAAGGATTTCTTCTGTGCTTTCAGCGAATTCCCAGCAAGTTCCCCCTCGGTTCCAAATAAAAGAGCAAGAATACGAGACTTTTTTCTCCGTTTAAACTGTAATTCACCCATATTTTTTATGGCTTCCAATGGTGTCATTTTGCTTAATTTCCTAGCTGGCAGCCAGGCAGAGATCAATACCGTCAAAGACGATGCCACAATAGTGACTACAAACACGAGCGGATGATAGATAAAAACTGCTTCATGCCTGCCGACAATACCATCTGCAAGAACATTTACGGCTTGTATGGTTCCAAACGTCAAAGCTATTCCAATAAAACTTCCAAGCAAAATAGGAATTATGCAAAGCATCACCGCTTCCTGTAAGAGACAGATACGAATTTGCCCCGGCGTCGCCCCAATGCTGGAAAAGATTCCAAACTGATGTACACGGGCATTTATAGATACAGCAAACGAGTTATGAATGATTAAAATCAAAGACACCGAAACAAGCAGGAGTACAAAGAGATAAAAAGCCATCAATAAAGGCGGATTGCTGTCCTGCGGATCGATGATGAAATAACTTGACAACAGCGCTTCATGATACGATACGGAAGTTTCAGGGACATCTAACTGCTGGGCGATAAGAGGCATATCCTGATATGCAGCCCTCATGTCATCAAAGCAAATATCAACTACAATAGTTTGTTCGTCTGATAAATCCTCATTGATTGCCGCCGTTTTTACATTGGCGAAATTTTCAATTTCGGACACTTCGTCTTCTTCAAACACTCCGCTGATACGTCCCTGCCAGTTTCCTTCTTCTAAAACAATGGATTCTATTTCATAATTCCAGAAATTATAAAACAAGCCGCACAATAAAGAGAGAAGCAGAGCAGAAATAAACGCCGCC
Source organism: Lachnospiraceae bacterium (assembly GCA_026169045.1). GTDB lineage: Bacteria > Bacillota > Clostridia > Lachnospirales > Lachnospiraceae > Fimimorpha. The sequence goes on from JAPFDH010000122.1 coordinate 41,313, forward strand.
ACCAGAACGGATACACTGGAAGCCCGATTCTTTTTGATAAACCCTATCGAATAGTCTTTCCACATATCCTTACCTCCGTTTCTGATCACCGATGATTTTCCCATCCTCCATGGTAACAATGCGATCCGCCTCCAGTGCGATCTTTTCATCATGAGTAATCAAAAGAATCGTCTGTTCCAGATTACGGTTAGATAATTTTAGCAAGTCAATAATTTCCTCTCCGTTTTTCCGATCCAGGTTGCCGGTCGGTTCATCAGCAAGTAAGAGCGCCGGACGATAAATCAAAGAACGAGCGATGGCAACACGTTGTTGCTGTCCGCCGGATAGTTGGCTGGGCAGTGCTTCCAGTTTATCTTCGATTCCCAATGAATGTACAATCTGCTCAAAGTATTCTTTATTGGGTTTGCGCTTGTCTAACAGGAGCGGCATGAGAATATTTTTTCGGACGGTAAGAGTGGGGATAAGGTTATAAAACTGATAGACCAACCCAACCTTCCTACGCCGGAAAATGGCTGCCTGTGTTCGGTTCATGGCAGATAGTTCAGTTCCCTCGATAAAGACTTTCCCTTCTGTTGGCTTATCCACACTTCCCAAAATGTGTAACAAGGTGGATTTTCCCGAACCAGATGCCCCTACGATTGCTACAAATTCCCCTTTTTGTACGGACAGGTCAATGTGATCCAACGCCATGACTTGATTGTTTCCAGCGCCATATACCTTTCGGACATTTTCACATTTTAGTATTTCCATGTCACTTTCTCCTCTCTACTGAATGGTCTTGCGTACAGTATAACAAAGTAAAGTGACATCTCAGTGACTGTATATCCTTATTTCAAAACGAGCACCGCCACTTTGCAAATTACAGGCGGTTATGGTTCCGTTCTGCAATTCAAAGATGGAACGGGCAAGAGCCAAGCCAATTCCGATTCCATCTCCAACCGCACGTTGCCCTCGATAAAAACGATCGAAAAGATATGGTAAGTCCTCTGTGTCAAAGCCATCCCCGTCATCCCATACCCGAATTTCCACATAAAGAGGATTTTCTGAGTAGTCACAATGAACTACGCCACCCGGTTTGGAATGTTCCATGCAATTCTTTATGAGATTGATAAGTGCTTCCATTGTCCACTCTAAATCCCCCAAAAATTCAATACAGCCATTTTCCGGAATATCAATAGTAATACAATTTTTCCGCAATAGATCGTTCAGATTATCTGCCGCCAGATTTAACGCAGTATAAAGATCAACCTTTTCTCGCTTAAGCGGGAGCGTTCCAGCGTCGATTTTTGAAAGCATGAGCAAGGATTCTTCCAAACTATTTAGTCGCTTCAACTGCTGTTTAACTTGTTCTGCGTAAGTCCCAGGAATCTCTTTTTCCATAAGCTGCAACGATAAAAAAGCAGCTGTAATCGGTGTTTTCAGTTGATGTGCTATATTAGCCAGATTCTCTGCATAATTTTTCCTTGCGGCAACTGCCGCTTCTCTTGTTTGGTAAAGCATCGTGACCGTTTTGTATATCTCGTCCTGCAAATGAGAATATTCATCTTCCTTCATTTGTATCAATGTCCCGCCAGCACCGATATTGACTCGCTCCAAATACTCAGTTAAATCATCGATCCTCTTTCGATTTTTTCTGCGGGGCAGAAAAATTCCGGCCGCAAAAGAACAAGCGGTTGCAAGGAAAAATAGAATAGGAAAAAGCACTGTATCCGGCGGAAAACCATTGCAAAAATCATCGAGCCGGTACCCGTATTTTTCCAGATAATCGTTCTCTCTAATTTCTTGTTCAGCCAATGAATGATAGTCTTTCAAGGCCGCTAATAACTGCGGCTCAGCTTCAGGTGAATTTGCTAATATGGTTTCACATAATGCTGAAGTGTGTTCAAATGCGATCTGCCGGTACGTATGCAAGAAGAACGCTGAGGTAAGTATCATGCTCGCCATAAGAATAGCAAACGGAAAAAACAAAAGTATTTTTTGCTTCCATTTTTCGCTCATTGTGTGTCCTCCATACGGTAACCAAAACTTCGGATTGTTTTCAAACAGGATGGATGATTCAACTTTTCCCGCAGCCTTTTCATTGTGACCGTCAGCGTATTATCATTTACATAGTTTCCGCTACAATCCCAAACTTGTTCTAATAACTGGTTTCTGGTTATTGTTTTCCCCTTGTTCTCCATCAGAATTAGGAGAATGCGATACTCCGGCTGGCTTACGAAGATTTCTTCTTGCCCATCATAGACAGCCGTTTTTTCTTTATCTAACAGCAAGTCATCGCAGAACAGCTTTGTGTCGGTTACGCTTTCAGCTCTTCGTAACAGTGCCAAAATACGAGAATATAAAACAGCAAGGTCAAAAGGTTTCACCACATAATCATCTGCCCCGTTTTGGAACCCTGTAACGATATCATGAGAATCGCCGCGAACCGTCAAATAAATAATAGGAAGGGTTTTCCATCTTTCCCGTATCCAGAGACACAATTCATTTCCTTGTCCGTCCGGCATATTCCAGTCTAGCAAGACGACAGTAGGTAAGTGACCGATTAACGCTTTCCTGACATCAACAATCCTATTAAAAACAACCACTTTGCAATTCTTATGCTCCAAATATTCTTTTACAGATTTGGCAATCATTTCATCATCTTCCACATAATAAACTTCAATCATGATGTTCTCCTCCCAGTTACTCAGTCAATTTACTCCGTCCGTCTAATCATTTTGTGACATTCTTTGGGATAAGCCAGACCATCCTCATTTTTTACGTACCAGAAATACGCCCTGCGAAACAGTAGTAATTGCTCATCCGAAGGGAAATCTTCCAAATCTGGCTAGCTTCTTTTAATGTCATGTATTCTCTATCATACTTCCTCGCTTTTAGGTATATTATATTTCGATAAAACGAAATAAGCAACACATACTAAGTAAAACGGAGACTATAACAACAGCCTCCATTTGCCAAAACTATTGATAATAATAACGTATCTTATATCAGTTTTTTCAATTTGCACAAAACTTAAAACGTTCTCGGATTTTTTGCTGTAATGGGTAGAAGTACCGCTCAATCATTCATTTTGATGATTTTGCGACACTCTCGCGTTCGCAACCAGTCGCCGTATACGTATGCAAGCATCCGCGCGCGGCTTGTTGTCTGCGCACAAGTAAACCCCCCTTAAGTAGATTTGGTTATTTTCCTTATCTACTTAAGAGGGGTCATATCCATGTCTCTCCTGTGAGGACTATCTTCTATATCTCTTTATAAGTTTTCAAAGATTCTCTCTGAATTGGTACAAAATTGGTACAGGATTGGTACAAAACTACTATTTTGTGGTCTTCCAGTACTAATCGAACCACTCTTAATACAGCTTCGCTCCTGCCGGAATAGCATCATCTAACATCAGAAGATTCAATCCTTCCTGTCCGTCATACTCATACACAGCAGAGATCAGCATACCTTCAGAATCAATACCCATCATCTTTCTTGGCGGCAGGTTTGTGATTGCTACGCAAGTCTTTCCCACCAGTTCTTCTGGCTCATAATACTCATGAATTCCGCTTAAAATAGTACGTTTCCGATCTGTTCCGTCGTTCAGTGTGAACTTCAAGAGTTTCTTTGACTTCGGAACTGCCTCGCAGGCTTCCACTTTTACCACTCTGAAATCCGATTTGCTGAATGTCTCAAAATCAATGCTGTCCTCAAACAATGGCTCAACCTTTACCTTAGAAAGATCAAGCTGTACGCTTGGAACGGACACATTTGCTGACGCAGCTGAATCTTCTGTGGCAACAGAAGGAGCCACTTTTTCAGCCTTTGTTTCACTCTTCTTTGCGTCCAGTGACTTCATTGTCGGGAACACTGCCCGAACATTTATATAACCTTTTATTTCTATTCAAAAACCTACTTTATTTGTATGGCAAATATTTTTCATTTTCATATTTCTACTTAGCTCTTTATAACTATTTTGCCTGTCGGCTT